>CAZFLS010000015.1:0-13393 GCA_964518815.1 uncultured Candidatus Peribacteria bacterium | reverse complement strand
ATCTTTGATAGATTCAATTACCTGTCAGTAGTAAGTCATTATAAAAACAGGACTATTTTTAAAAAATACTATCTCTCTGCCACCAAACGGTTCTCCACCAAAATAGTTGTCATGATATTTCCATTCTCATTCTTCAAAAATAAGAGAAGTTGATTTGTCATTTTCGATAATATTCTTGGCCAAATCTCAGGCTGCATAAGTAGACATTTTTGCTTTTATAAGAAATTTAGCAAGTTGTTTTGTATCGATCATATTAAATTATTTTAATTTTATCTTGTACTAGATGACTTTATAACTTTGTACTACATCGTACTAAATAACTTGATGACTAGGTGCTATTTTTGCAATATCTAAATCTGCATCAATAAAAATGCTACAAATATTCAAAGAAGACTTCATACAAAAGCTTCTTTTGGAAGATGTCCTATTGATTCATTAAATTTATATTGTTTACCTGTAAGTTCATTTAAAGTTTTTGCATGAAGTCATGCCTCAAAACGAACATTAATTGCATCATAAATAATTATTAATGAAAAAATTAAACAAGCAATGAAGAGTTCATTGTTTACTCAAAATTTAATTCAAATTGCAGTAGTTGTACTTGTGACAAGAGCAGAATGAACTGATGGCATTCATCAAGATCCAAGCGCTCTTTGTATTGAAAATTTTTTTATAAAAATTAAATAAATTCATTTTAAAATTACTGATACTATCCAAGTAATTATAGGTATTAATATTATATTTTCTCTAAAAAATAAATTAGTTAACATAACATAAAAATTTTTAATTTATAAATTTATAATTTTTAAATCAATTAATTTATGAACTTTATAAAATATTTCTCTATTTAATAGCTTCAATTTTATAGGAGAATTCTCAAGAAGGAGATTTTCATATAACTTTTTCTCACAAAGTTTTTCCAAGTAAAGCATTACCAAGTGGAGATTCATTTGAAATTTTATTTTCATAGATGTCAGCTTCTGTGGTTCATACAATTTTAAATGTTTCTTTTTCTCATTTATGATGTTCCATAGTAGATACAATAGTTACAAAACTTCATATACCTACTTTTTTTTCAGTAACTTTTGATTTAACAAGTTCAAAATTTTTAAGAATTTCTTCAATTTCTTGAATACGCATTTCAATATGAGCTTGTTCATTTCTTGCATCTTCATATTCTGAATTTTCTGCGAGATCTCAAAAAGAAATAGCTTCTTTAAGTCTTTCTGCAATTTCAACTCTCTTAACCTCTTTTAAATTATTTAATTCATCTTGTAATTCTTTGAATCACTCTTGTGTAATTAAAACTTTTTTTGACATAAAATAACAGTGTTAAAATGTAAAATGTATAAATATATAATATTAATTTATATTATCTAAATTAATTTATATTATCTAAGTAGTAATTTTTTAAGATTTTCGTATTTATTTTTGTCTATCTCAAATCCTATAGTTTTTCATTCAAGTAATGTTATAAATCTTATTTTAGTATCTTTTTTAATTGGATTCAAATAAAAAGTATATCAAAAGAAATTATTTGTTTCATTAGTTTCAAACGTTTTATCTAAACTCATAAATCTAGATAAAGTTTCATTATATTCAAGATCAATAATATATATTTTTAATTTATTTTTTGTATCAAAAAAAGTAGTGTAAATAACTCATGTAAATGCTTTTTCTTTTTTTAATCAAAAAATTCAAGAGTTTAAAACTTTTTTTGGTGTAATTTCTGGCATTATTTTCAATAAAAGTAAATCAGGAAGTCAAAGTTGATCTTCAGTTAATTTTAGCTTACTTCATGTATTTGTTTTATTAACTTTTGAAATTTCATTTAAGTTTTCATTTAATTTATCAAGCGATAAAGCTATATTTTTGTTTACTTCTACTTGTTCTTGAATAGTTTTTTTAATTTCAACAGAATTATCTCAAACAAATTTTATCTTGATTTCATTTAAAAATAAATGATAAGAATCAGAAGTGTATGAAAGAATTATGTTTACCAAAAAAAATGTAGCTAGAAAAGAAAGAATGTAAGAAAAAAGTCTCATAATCTAGATTTAATTATAAATTTTCTATTACAAATCTATTTTTTAGGTTTTACATTTGCAAAATCAAGTTCTACTGGAGTATCCCTTCAAAGTAAATTTACATTAACTTTTAATAATCATTTTTCTTGATTTATCTCAATTACTTTTCATTCACTTCATTCAAATGGTCAATTTGAAATCGTTACATAATCTCAAATATTGATATTTATTTTAAATTCTTCACTTTTTTCTGATAATAATCATTTTAATTTGTCTAATTCTTCTCATCTTACAGGTACTGGTACTGTTCATGCTCATAAAAATCCAGTAACATTAGGCGTATTTCTTACGATATACCAACTTTCATTTGTTACAATCATTTTTACTAGTATATAACCAGGAAAAATATTTTTTTTCTTTTTTACTTTTATTCATCAAGCTTTTAATGATATGTTATCATGAGTGGGTACAAATATTTCCAAGATAAAATTTTCCAAAGAAAAAGCTTCTCTCCTTTGTAATAAAGATTGTCTTACATTTTCCTCTGTACCAGAAACAACTCTTATTACATACCATTCGGCTTGTGATTCTCATAATTTAGAAAACATAGTTAATAATTTTAATTTATAAATTTATAATTTTAAAAACAATTTGTTTTTTTATAATCATTACGAAAGTAAGAATTTTTCTTATATATTTTGCACTAATAAACTTTTGTTCTAATATTATTTATATAAGTAGATTCCTATCTTAGCGGGAATTATTTTTCTATTTTTTTGGGGTAGCAGATGTAGTATTATTAATGTTTAAATCCTTAAGATTTAATTCTCATGTTTGAGTATCTTGAGATGATCAAGAGCTTGTAGTTCAAGAATTAAGTATAACATCTTTTAAATCAAAATCAGAATCTGTAGTATTTGTTGTAGTAGGAAAATTGTCAGAAGGATGAATTTGTGCTTTTGAAAAAAATAAACCTTCAGAAAAAATACTACTTGCAATAAACAAAAAAATAGTAAGTCATGTAATCATACTTACAACTATATAAAAATATTTTTTTGTTTCATTTGGAGTAGGCCATACTACATGTTCAAACTCTTTTATAGATTCTTTTAAGAATTTTATCATAGATTTAATTGTTAAAATGTATTAAGTATATAAATATATAAAATTATATAATTGCTTTATTAAACCATCAGAATCATAATTACTAAAATATTGAATTATCAGTCATTCATTAGTAACTAGAAATTTGTAATTAGAAATTTCTACAACATATTTTATTATAGCTATAAAATACTTGATTTTGGCTATAATAATAAAAAATCTCTCCTCTACATTTGTATAATTACACATTTGTATGTTGAGAACCGGCGTTATTATATAAATAAATATTTTTTAGTCAAAAAAATATCAAAGAATTGTAATTCCTTAATTAAAAGTTAAAACATTATTGTAAAAAATAGAAATACTGTATTTTAGACTTCATTTTTTCTTATGTCTATACTTAGATATAAGCTAACATTATCTTTTATTTCTATATATTACTTTGAAATTTAGATCTTCAATTATTTCTATTTTTTTATATATTTTAGAAAATTGTTTTGAGATTTGCTATTTTTTATTAAAATAAAAATGAATTAAGATCATATAAAAACTTTTAATTTTTTAATTTATGTTACTGTATATTTTAATCCTTTTTTTAATAAGTCTTGTTTGACTTTTTGTTATTTATTCAAAAAAAACTAAGAAACATTTTTTGGATTTAATTATTTCACTTTGAGCATGAACTATTATTTCATTAAGTCTAGTACATATTCTTCCAGAAAGTATTAGTCAAAACGAGAATATAATATTTTTTTTCATAGGAGGTTTCCTTTTGATTTATATTATAGAAAATTTTTTAATGGTGCATTCTTGTCTAGAACATGAATGTCATTATCATCATATATGAATAATATCCTGGATAGCATTATTTGTTCATACTTTATTTGATTGAATTTGAATTTGAGCGGGGTTTTTGGTTAGTTCAAATTTGTGAATTTTAATTTTAACATGAGTATGCATCCATCAAATTCCAGTGTCTATTTCTATCTCTTCTCTTCTTGCTTCATGACATTTTTCAAAAAAAATTCAAACTTTACTTATGATAATTTTTGCTATTGCAGCACCAATCTGATTACTTATAACTTTATTTTTCTTAAATGATTTAAATAATTATACTGTAATTAATTCTCTTTTAGCTTTATCTTGATGAAGTTTACTTTATATTTGAGCGTCTGATCTTCTTCCTATGGTTCACAAAAAAAATGAAAATAAATTCTTTATAATTCTATTTTTTCTTATATGAATTATAGGTACAAGTCTTGTAAAATTTTTGGAATAATTTCCTACTTATCATTTCTTAAATCTTAAATCTATTGCTAAAGAAAAATTGGAAAAATATTATTTGATTTTTTTCTTTAATTTAATACTATATCAAGCACTTGTTTTGGTAATTAACTAAAATTAGTTTTACCTTACAACTTTTTATTTTGTACAGATGCATTGCAATGCGTCTATAACTTGTAACTATTTTATGGCTGATAAAAAAAATTTAGATTTAATAGAAAAATTAAAACAAATTAAAAAAAATGAAAAAAAGAATTCTAAATGGAAAGGTAAAAATCCTTTCATTATTTTATTTATTATTGCTATAATACTCTCTGTTTTATATTCATTTTTTTATAAACAAGACAAAGAAATTATTAATGATAAATTATGATTAAATCAAGTTTTAATAAATTATAACTCTTGAATTTATAATGAAATTAACATTGAAGGTAATAAACTTTTTGCTAAAAGAAAAGCACAAAAAACTGAATTAAGCTGAAACAAAAAAATTGTAATTACTTATGTAGATAAGGTAAACCTTCCTCCAAATGATAAAATAACTGATTTATGATTCAATAACAAAACTAATCCAACAAAAGTAATTATAAAAGATGACTCATTAGCCAAATTTTGGTCAGATTTTGCTCCTAGTATTATAGGCATGCTAATTTTTATAGTTTTTTTTATATTTATACTCTCAAGAATGGCATGATGAGCAAATGGTCCTATGGCATTTATTAAGTCCAGAGCTAGACTTTATGATCCAAAAAATAAAAAAGAAGTTATTACATTTGCTGATGTTGCTTGAGCAGAAGAAGAAAAAGATGAACTTATTGAAATAGTAGATTTTTTAAAAAGTCCGAAAAAATATAAAGATTTATGAGCAAAAATTCCTAGATGAGTACTCATCATTTGAGCTCCTTGAACATGAAAAACGCTTCTAGCAAGGGCTGTAGCATGAGAAAGTGGAGTACCTTTTTTCTCTATTTCTGGTTCAGAATTTGTAGAAATGTTTGTTTGAGTTTGAGCAGCCAGAGTTCGTGATCTTTTTAAAGAGGCAAAAGAAAAAGCTCCTTCAATAATTTTTATAGATGAGATAGATGCTATTGGTAAAAAAAGATCTCCATGAATTGGAGGATGACATGATGAAAGGGAACAAACATTAAATCAAATTTTGACAGAAATGGACTGATTTGATAATGAGACTAATGTAATAATAATGGCTGCAACAAATAGGGCTGATGTTTTAGATAAAGCATTACTTAGACCATGAAGATTTGATAGAAAAATCACAATTAATCTACCAAATATTGAAGATAGATTAAAAATCCTTGAAGTTCATGTAAAAAATAAGCCTATTGATAAAAATGTTAATTTAAAAAAAATAGCTTCGGCTACAGTATGATTTAGTTGAGCAGATCTTGCAAATCTTTTGAATGAATCAGCTATTCTTGCTTGAAAACTTCAATCAAAAGTAATTATTCAAGATATGATTCAAAAATCTATAGAAAAAATTTTGATGTGAACAACAAAAAAATCTCTTAAAATGACTGAGCATGAGAAAAAAATTACAGCTTTTCATGAAGTTTGACATGCTCTTGTTGGTAAAATGCTTCCTAATCCTGATCCTGTTCATAAAATTTCAATATTATCTCGTGGTGCAGCTATGTGAGTAACTTGGTTTTTACCAGAGAAAGACAGAATATTTATTTCAAAAGCAAAATACTTAGATGAGATTGCAACTTTATATGGATGAAGAGTAGCTGAGGAAATATTTTTTGGTGCAGAAAATATAACCACATGAGCTTCAAATGATATAGATAGAGCTACAGAAATAGCTAGATCTATGGTAATGCGCTTTGGTTTTGATAAAGATCTTTGAGCTGAAAATTTTATTTGAGAACCTATCGCTTGAAATTTTTTGGATTTTGAATGAAAAAATAAAGTAATTAGTGAAAAAACTCAAGAACTTATTGATAATAAGGTGCGTGAAATTTTAAAAGAATCCTATAATGTTGCTTATAAAATAATTTGAAAATATAAAACATTACATCAAAAAATTTCAGATTTATTGATTGAAAAAGAAGAATTATTACAAGAAGATTTTGATGAGTTTTTTATTGATGTAAAATGAGTTCCAAAAAAATTAAATGTATAATTTTTAAATGAAAATCACAATTTTGTAATATTTTTTAATTATTATTATGGAAAATTTTTGAATAAATGAAAAAGATCAAATATGTTTTTGATCAAATAGTCACAAAAAGGAAATACAAGTTGTAAAAAAATTATTTGAAGAAATTATTTGATGCAAACAAATACCAGATTGGGCTAAAAACGATGAAAATATTTCTGAACTTATTTCAGATTCTCAAGGAAAAATGATCTGGTGTGATAATAATACTGATGATATGATTAATTCATGATCTCCTTATCATAAATGATATATGTATTTTGATTGAAAAAATACTTGTATAGTAAAAAGATTTCGAGTAAAAAAAGACAATAATTGAAAAATTATAAAAAGTGATGAAGTGGAAATTTCTTATGTTGATAAGAATGATATAGTTCAATTAAAAGAAGTTTGAGTTTTAGATTTTTTGTAAATTTAAAAAACAAAATTTAAGATTTTGTGTATATTATTTTTTAAAATACATTTTTAAATTGTGTCAAAAAAAATTTGTATTCTTCATGATACTTTTCTTTATAGAGGATGATGAGAGAGACTTATTATCCAAATGGCAAAAGCTATAAAATCAGATCTTGCTTCTGGTTTTTTTGATAAGCAAAGTCATAAACCAAGAGAACTAGGTTTTAAAGGTAAATTAATAGAGGTTTCTAATCCTGTTTTTAAAAAATGATTTCGCCATATAAAACTAAAACTAGCCTTTTTATTTAAAACAAAATTTTTGAAAGAATATAATACTGTCATTTTTAGTTGAGATTGTCTTAGTGCGGTAAGAAATTGTAATAAAAATACAAAAAAAATCTATTATTGTCATACTCCTCCAAGATATTTATTTGACCAAAAAAAGCAATATTTAAAGAAAATTCCATTACTATTAAGACCTATTTATCTTATTGTTCTTAATATTTTTAAATGGATGTATTTGAAAGATTTATCTAAAATTGATATAATAATTACAAACTCAAAAAATACTCAAATTCGTCTCAAAAAATTTACATGAAAAAAATCAATTATAATTTATCCACCAATTGTAATTTCTTTATTTAAACCATTAAAAACAAGAAAAGATTATTACTTTAGTTTTGCTAGATTATCTAGTATAAAAAGAGTAGACAAAATAGTGGAAGCTTTTAGACAGATGCCAAATAAAAAACTTATTTTTACTTATTGAATGAATCATCCAGATAAAGATAAAATTTTTACGATGATAAAATGATTTAAAAATATTATTCCTATTATCTCTCCCGATGACGAAAGTTTAAGAAAATTAATAGCAGAATCCATAGCTACAATATATATTCCAGTAGACGAAGATTTTGGTATGAGTCCATTAGAATCCATGGCTTGTGGAGTACCTACTATATGAGTAAATGATGGTTGATTAAAAGAAACTATTATAGACTGAAAAACTTGAATACTTATAGGTAAAGAAGCGAAAATTGAAGATATTAAAAATGCTGTAAAAAAATTAGATCTCAAAACAAGCATCAAAATGAAAAATGATTGTATTTTACAAGCCAAGAAATTTAGTTTAGAAGAATTTGAAAAAAAAGTAAAAAAAGAGATTTTATAATTTATTTGGTTGAATTATGTAAAGTAATACTTTTGTATTTTATATAGTCACATAAAATTTTCCATTAAGTCGAAATTTTAAATTTTGTTAAAAATTAAAATTTATTACCGGTATTATAAATTAGTTTTGGATAAATCAAAAAAATAATACAGAAATACAAAATATTTGACAATCAAATTTTTTACCTATAATACTCGCGACTTATAAATAATTTATTTGCCATGAAAACAGTGTTTTAATATAGATTTTATGATAAGATAAATGAAGTTGTAACGCAATAAGATGATTTTTTATTTAAGAATTCAAAAAGTTTTAACAAGTTCTTTTCAATTTTTTTCACTTATTCCTATAAACTAGGAAGTATTGATGTAGATTTAAATACAAATATATTTTCTAGATAAAATTAAACTTTTATTTTCAATTTATCTGAAGTAAATTTTTGTTATGCTTAAACTGAAATGTTTTTGAAAACAAAAAATCGAAAACCTAAATTCTGTTAGGTATATAATTAAAAAATTGATGATTTTTATTTTTTATAATTTTTTATTTTTATGAAGGAAGAAAATTTAAATATTTCGAAATGAAGGACATTTTTGGACATTATAAACAAACTTGTAATAGTAAAAAAGAATTTCTGGTGGCTTATGATATTCCTTTTTATATATTTGGTATTTACTATCTCAGAGCCATATTTTTATAAGATATTAATAGATTGAATTACGAGTTATTTTACAAATGTTAAAGGCACTATTTATTCATCTACAGATTTTTTGAAATTAATTTGAATATATTTATTTATTGCTATTTGTTGAGTATGATCTTGGACATTTTATGAATATCATGTTTGGACAATATTGCATTTGGATTGGAAAAATTATATATTAGTTTTATCTAAGAATTTTTTAGCGTTACCTTATCATGAACATATTACAAATAATAATTGAGAATATCAGAAAGTTTTTGACAGATGAGCTGAATCAATTTTTGCCGTTTGAGAAGGCATGTTAATTACTCTTTTACCACAATTTTTTATATTTATATTTTTATTTGGAATATGACTTTATACAAATGTGGCATTTACTATTTTATCTGTGGTTATATTACCATTTTGATTTGCAGCAACTCTTTATTTTTGAAATAAGGTTTATGTAAAACAAAGAGAAGTAAATAAAATATGGGACAAATGTTTTTCTAGATTCAATGATGCACTTACAAATATTTGAGTTGTTAAAATATTTGCCAGAGAAAAAAATGAATATAATATTCAATCTAATCTTTTTAACGATGCTACAGAAAAACAAGCAAAACTTAGAAATATTTGGATGACTTTATTTGCAATTAATAAATTTATGGATTTAGCTTGAAGAATGATAGTATTTGGATTTTGAGTATTTTTTGTTATAAATAAAAAATTAACTATATGAGAACTTATAATGTTTCAGGTTATAATTGGTCGTATTTATTGACCAGTATTAAATTTACTTGAGGTTTATCAGCGTATGGTAAAAGATGTTGCAAATTTTTATAAATCTCAGTTAATTGTAAGTACTCCAAAAGAAGAAGATAAGTGAAAAATTATTTTTGATAATTTAAAAGATTCCATCAAAATTATTGATTTGGATTTTAGTTATCCATGAAACAAAAGAAAGGTTTTAGATAAAATAAATCTTGAAATAAAAAAATGAGAAAAAGTGGCTTTTGTATGACATACTTGATCATGAAAATCTACAACAATAAATCTTATAAATCGTTTGTATGATACGAAAAAATGAGAAATTTTAGTTGATGAAATTCATATTCAAGATTATACCTTGGAAAGTTATAGATCAAAGTTTGCAATAATGTTCCAGGATACTACTATTTTTAATGAATCTATTTTACATAATTTGGAATATGTAAAAGACAATACTAATATGGATGAGATTAAATATGCCTGTAAAGAAGCAAATATTTTGGATTTTATAGAATCATTAGAAAGATGATTTGAAACAGAAGTAGGGGAAAGATGATTAAAACTTTCTTGATGAGAACGTCAAAGAATAGCAATAGCAAGAGCAATATTAAAAGATCCTGACATTTTAATATTGGATGAACCTACGTCAGCTTTAGATTCAAAAACAGAGAGTTTGATTCAAAAATCTCTAAATAAATTAATGAAATGAAGAACATCAATTATTATTGCTCATAGATTATCTACTATCAAGCATGCGGATAAAATATTTTTGTTTGAGAAATGAAAAATAATCGCATCTTGAAATCACGAGGAACTTTATAATTCTAGTTCTGCTTATAAAGAGATGGTGGATTTTCAAAAAGATGGTTTTTTGGTTGAATAGAAATTATAAGTCCGGACTCGAGTCCGGACTTACTTGTTAAAACTTGCCTTTTTATTTTTTTCAATATGATTAGAACATTATTAAATATGATTGAATAATATAGTAAAATCCTAATTCTTTTTTGTATTTCAATTTATTCTATAAATAAACATCGTGAAAGAAACTATTTTTAAAAATATTTTTTCTAATCAAAAAATTATTTCAAAGATCCCTTTTCTATTATTTCTATTAATATTTATAACACCTATTATTCTCATTAAAATAAATTATAAATTATGACTTTTTTTTATTGCTTTTTATATATCTTATTGGGTAATTAAAGCTTTTGAATCATATTATTTTATTTTATCTTCATACATAAAATTACTGAATGTAAATAGTAGAGATTATCTAAAAACAGATGCAATTAAATACAGTGCAAAAGACATACAACATGTAATAATTATTCCATTTTATAATGAGCCTTATGATGTAATAGAAGATAATGTACTATGAATTTTACATAATAATTACCCCTATAAAGAGAATATTACAATACTTCTTGCAGCAGAAAAAAGATGAAAAAATGCAGAAAATATTGCAAAAAAATTAGTAGAAAAGTATAAAGATTCAGAAATTAAAATTTGTGCTTTTATACATCCAGACGGTTTACAAGATGAAGCAAAAGTAAAATGAGCAAATATTACATATGCAATAAAAGAATATATTAATAAAAATAAGTATCTTAATGACAAACTAACTTTCGTTACAACTATAGATGCTGATACTAGAATTGAGAAAAATTTCTTTTTAATTACAACCTATTTCTTTTTAACCACAGATTATCCTGATAATGCAATTTATCAATTTACTCCAGTTTATTCAAATAATTGGATTAAGTGAACATTTTTTGCTAGACTTATTGCTATAGGTACGACCTTTTGGCAATTAGCTGAATCTCAAAATCCAGAATTTTATAGGAATTTTGCGGTTTATTGAATGTCACTACATTGTCTAAAAAAATCAGATTTTTGGTCAAAAACAAGTATCGTGGAAGATTGAATACAATATTGGAGAAGTTATTTTGCTTTTGACTCCATGTTTAGAATTATTAATGTACCAGCTGTATGTAAAATGGATGTAGTAGAAGAAGAAAATATTTTTAGAACCATTAAATCTCAATACAAACAATTAAGAAGATGGTCATGGGGTTGTTCTGATATAGATTTTGTAATTCCAAATTTTATTAAAAACAAAAAAATTAAACTATGGGAAAAGATAAGAAAAACTATTTATTTATTACTCAATCATTTGTTTTGGGCATCATGACCTATAATGTTATTTTTAATTTGATATATTCCATGATTTTTTGAAAATCTGCAAAATAGTATAGTGTCTCTTGCAGTTTCATTGTCAATTTCAATAATATTTACATGGGTATTTGCTACAATTGCATTTCCAAGTTTTATTTCTATTTTAATAATGAAAAAGTATGTTCATTTTAGAAAAAGGGATTATTTTTTTAATATTTTTCAGTGGATCTTGATACCATTTTTATATCCTACATTATTTTCTATTCCTGCAATAGAAAGTCAATTTAGATATTTTATAAATAAAAGAATAGATTATTTTCAATCAACAGAAAAAATGTCTAGAAAGTAATAAAAACATTCAATAATATTTATGATTATGATTCAAACTTATTTACAAGAAATACGGCACAGAAGAAAAACTAATAGAATATTTTGGTTATTAGTTTTTATATTTACTATTTTTTTGTACTATTTTTTTCAATGATATTATATAAATATTAATTTACAAAAATATATTAAAGAAAAAAACATAGATAGACATGATATAATTAAGCAGTTTGGAATTATTAATATATCCGTATTTCCATCTCCAGATAAAATAAAAATAAATTGAAAAAACTATACAAATGGAAGTAAAACGATGTTTGATTTTTGAAATTACAAAATACAAATTAATAAAAAATGATTTATAAATATGGAATTAAATATAAATATTAATGAAAAAAATCCTTTTTATACAAATTCCATAAATCTTATAAAAATACCAAAATATACTTTAATAAAGGAAAAATTTGATAATGTTTATAAAGTAGATGATTTTTATATAACCAAGATAGAAAATGACGTAACTATAAAAATCTTGAATCAAGATATGGAAAAATCAAAAATATTAGTAACTAATTATTTTTATTTATGAAATAAATTTTTTTCTTACAACGACAATATTTATGTTTATGATTTTGATGACAATATTTTAAAACCTTTAATATCAAAAGAAAGCTGAAATATAATAATATGTAAAAAAACTCAAATATTTAATGAGAATTTATTTTGTTTTGATACAATGGCATTTTTAAGTTGAAATTATATTGATACAAAAGAAAAAATAGAAAAAATTTGAAAAGATATAATTCTTACTAAAAATTATATTTACAACAATAATCAGGATAATAATAACTGGGATTATTATAAACATGAAAACAAATTTTTACTTAATCCTACTTCTTTAATTCACTTAGAAAATATTCCTTTTGTGCTTGATTGATGATTTTTATATAATTTAGAAAAAACAAAAAAAGATACCTTTAAAATAGATTTAATCGATGAAATCATATCTGCTAAAGAATTTGGACAAGAGGTAATATTACTTTGATATAAAAACAAAAAACAAGTTTTTATTTTAATAAATTGAAACAGAATTTATAAAGGAGTTTTCAATGATAATACCGATATCAAAAATATTGAAATTTATAAAATAAACTGAACATACATATTTAAAACAAATAATTATTTATATATGTATTACAAGTGATGAAAAAATATTTTGAAAATGATTGATTGAGAAAATATAAAAATCAGAGCTTTGCCGCCGCCAATGCCGCGTCCTG
>CAZFLS010000014.1:0-13720 GCA_964518815.1 uncultured Candidatus Peribacteria bacterium | reverse complement strand
CTTTTACTTGATATAAGTCTAATCATTTTTGTATGTTTGTTAGATCAGATATTCTTACACTATCTCTAGCAGAAGATGAATATCAAGAAAATGATATAAATCATATTGTTCATAGTATTGCTAGTATTGTTATTACTACGATGAGTTCTACTAATGTAAAACCTGTTGTAGAGATGCGATTAATCGCATCTCTACAACAAAAATATCCGGACGTGAATTTAGATTTCTTATTCATATGAATGTATTTTTAGATTTTAGAAATTTCTAAAATTTTAATTTTACCTTGTACTAAATAATTTTGTACAGACGTATTGCAATACGTCTGTAACTTTGTACTTTGTACTAATCTTGACTTTTTACTCCTTTCTCTTACCTGATCTAGATAACCTAATTTTGGAAAAAATTGATTCTTTTGTATCATTTGTTAGTTCATCAATTTTTGAATAGGCTAATTTAACCTTGCTAACATAATGATCAAAATCTTTCATAAAATCTATAACTATGTAAAAAATTGGTATTCAAATAAGAAATCATATCATTCAAAAAATTTGTTCTGAAACTACAAGAATAACAAAGGTTAAAGAAATTGGTAATTCCATATATGAAGATACTATCCTAGGATTTAGATAATAGGCTTCAATTATATGAATTATTGTAATCATTATAATAATTTCAAACACTGCAAATAATCATCAATAAGAAAATCATATAGCCAAAATTGGAATAGAAGATAAAAATAAACCTAATACAGGAATAAGTCAAAAAATAAGAACTAATATTGCAAGCGTAAAAATAAAAGGAAAACTGGTTCATCAGTGAATAAAACTTATTATATATAATCATATGATAGTTAAAATTGTATTTACTAATGATATTATACTCTGGGCTTTAAAAATCATTCAAAATCATCTTGAAATTTTTCAAAAAATCACAGAATATTCATGATATAAAAAAGCAAAATTTCCACCTTTTATTTCTTCAAGATATTTTTGAATTTTAAATCTGTCAATTATAAAAACATAGCTCAAAATGAGTGAAACTACAAATTCTACCAAAATTAGTCCAGCACTTTTTATGTTTCATAAAAATTTAACAATAATGTCCCAATTACTTTGAGTAAGCAAGTTTTGTAATGTTCATTGAAAATCTTGATTAAAGTTTTTTACTTCTTCTAATTTTCATAAAACAATTTTTACTTGATCAGTCAAAAACGGTATAGATTTAGGTAAAGAAGAAAGTTCTTGAATAATTTTTGGAAGTAAACCAGAAATTGCAAAAATAATTAAAGCTATAAAAATTATATAAAGAGAAAGTATAATTGCATCAATTCAAAATAAAGACCTTAAAAAAGTTTTTAATTTATTACTTTTAATATATTCTATAATACTTAATAAAAAATTACTTATAGCTTCACCTAAGCTTAAAAATAAATAAGCGAAAAAAAATGTTATCAAAAATAAATAAAAAAATTCTCTAAAGCCATAAAAAAAAATTAGTAGCAATCCTATAGCAAATATTTTATAGAAAAAATATTTATTAAATACAAGTTTTATTATATATGGAATTCTCATAATTAAATTTATAGACTTAAAAATTAAGTAGTTAGTAATTAGGAATTTTAAAATATATCTTCTGCATTTTTTAATAACTCTTCTGTATTTTGTTTTTGTAGCTCAACTATTATATTGTAATCAAGTCCAAACACTTCTTTTAATTTTTGTATAAGGTAAGATCTTATCTCACCATTATTCAATTTTTCAAAATTAAATTCATTATTTATTATAAAAGTACAATTATTATTTTTAATTTCAAATTTTGCTGATTTTAAAATCATAGCGATAAATCATTTTCAAAAATCTCATTTAATATTATTTATAAAAACTTCAATATCAAATTCTTTTTTTGGCTTAATTTCATTTTTAATAATTTCAACATCATTTTTAATATTTACCTTCTCTATTTTTTTATCTTCTTTTAATTTTTGACTTTTAATTTTTGACTTTTTATCTTCTTCTAGTTTTTCTTCAGTTTTTCATTGTTTTCATAAATTATTAATTTTTTTGATGGTATTATCAGTATCTTTATTTATAATTTCTATTTTTTCTTCTTGTCAGGTAATTAATTTTAATACAGTTGTTTCAAGTAAAATAAAAGTGTTTGGTACATATCTCAATTTCCCGTAAGATTGTTCAAAATTTTCATAAATATTCAAATAAATTCCAAAATTATTTGTATCAAACGACTCTATTATTTTTCATCTTATATAATAAATTAATTCATCTAAAAATATTTTTACATCTACTCACTTTTCTCTTAAAAAATCTAAATTGTTTAGAATTTTTTCTTTATTTTTATTAAACAAGTTATCAACAAATTCAATCAAAAATTCATCTCAAACAAGTTGTAAATTATGACGAAGATACTCCAATTTTAAAGTTCATCAAATAGAATATTGTTCCAAAAAAGAAATTGCATCTCTTAAAGATCATTTTGATAATCTAGAAATAAGTTTTAATGCCTCTTTTTCAGTATCTATATTTTCAGCTTTAGCAATAACACTCAATCTTTCTACAACATCACTTTCACTGATTTTTTTAAAATCATATCTTTGAGTACGAGAAATAATAGTTTCTGGAATTTTATGAATTTCTGTAGTAGCAAGAATAAATTTTACATGAACTGGCGGTTCTTCTAAAATTTTAAGAAGTGCATTAAAGGCTCATTTTGAAAGCATGTGCACCTCATCTATAATGTATACTTTATATTTAGATTGATTTGGCTGAAATTGAGCTTTCTCAATAAGATCGCGAATATTATCAACTCAAGTATTACTAGCAGCATCAATTTCTATTACATCAAGTAATCATTCATTATCAAAAGAAATACAATTTTTACAAAAAGAACATGGATTTCAATCTGATCTTAAATTAAGACAATTAAATCATCTAGCCAAAATACGTGCAACCGAGGTTTTTCCAGTCCCTCTAGAACCATAAAACAAATAAGCTCAAACTGTTTTTCATTGTTTTAAAGCATTTTGTAATGATGTTTTTACAAATTCTTGTCATACCAAAGATTCAAAATCTTTAGGACGATATTTTTGGTAAAATGACATTTATGTTTTTTTATAAATTAAAATTTAAGTCAGTTTTTATTTTTTTAATAAAATTATTTTTTAATTTTATTTTTTTATATTTAAATATAATATGAAATTGAAAATTCAATTTTAAAAAGTATATTTTCAAAAGTATAATCATATTTATTATTTTTTCAAAGGAAAAAAATTAGTTTCCTAATAGTAAAAAATAAATAAAAACTTAAATACCCAATTCTTAGTTTTTAACTATAAACTCCAAATACTAAGAACTAGATCCTGCAAAAAAATTTTGGAAATTAAAATATTGTGATTTAAAATTTGTTTATAAATTAGAAATTTTATTCTTAATTCTTAGTTCTTACTTATGCTTATCGAAGTTATTCCTTTAGATGTTTCTATTGATAATAATGGGCTTACATATTTTGCAAAAAATGAATTAAAAAAACAAATTAAAATTTGATCTATTGTTTCAATTCCAATAAAAAATAATATAAAATTTGGAGTTGTATGAAAAATATTTGATATTTGAGAAGAAACTGACTCTAAATCTATTATTCAAATTATTTGTTCTAAGCCTATTCTTGATTCTTATCAAATAAAAACTATATATGATTTATCAAAAAAATATTTTATTCATATTCATAAGGTTTTAAATTTATTTTTACCAAAGTTTATATTTAATGCTCTTGAAAAAAAGGCATTTGAAGATATGACAAAAGAAGATAAAAAAATTGAAAATTGAAAATTAAAAACTTGTCCTTGCAAAGCGAGGATTGAAAATAACAGTCTATTAATTTATAACTATAGCAATAAAAAAATAAATGTAATTATTAAAGATATTTTAAAAAATTATAAAGAATGCGTTTTTATTTTTCCTGATGACTTTAGTGTTAATAATTTTTGTGAACAAAATGAAAGCATAATTTCCGACTCTATTATTTATAAAAATAAAGATACTTACAATAGGAAATATAAAACATTTTTGGATATATTGTACCAAACAAAAAAAACAATAATTTGAACAAGAAAAATTCTTCAATATAATCTATCCAAATTTAAAACGCTTGTTTATATTGAAGATGCTTTTATAAAGCATAATTTTAGTTATACTCATAAATATAAAAATCTAGATATATTTGATTTTACTGTAAAAAATTGAAATTTTAATTGAATTATTATTACCACCATACCAAGTATAGAATCTATGTATAAAGCCATTACAAAGAAATATAAACTAATTAATTTATAATTTTTACTATTTTAATATATCTTTTTGTTATTATAAACTGGGCTTATCAATAAAAGATTTAAGTAAAACTTATACTCAAACAAAATTAATGAACTAACATTTATTTAATTATTAATCTGTAAGTAATGAACAAAAAAATTGAAAAATTTATTCAAAAAAATATTGCTTATTATTTGAGTGTTTTAATAAAAAATTTAGAAAATCTTGATAGGGTAAAAATTGTATTTTTTCTTTTTATAATTTTTGCTTTTGTTATTATTTTTTATTCTTTCAAATATAGTGTATTAGAATACGATTATTATAAAACTCTTGCCGACAAACAACAGACTATAGAAGTAAAAAATAGTGTAAACAGAGGAACTATTTATTCTAATAATGATCCTATTTGAGTACTTGCAACGAGTACCGAACTGTCAGATTTAGCTATTGATCCTCAAGAAATTTGAAATAAAGAAAAATTAGTTACTTTTTTAACTGATATTGTTTTTGATGAACTATGTTTTTGAAAACAATCTGAGGAATGTGTTAATAAAATACAACTTTTTCTAAAAAAAGATCCTTCTTCAGAAGAAAGTGATTACAATCAAGATAATATGAAAGAAGAAATAAAAATATGAATACAGAAAAAAATAGAAAAGAAGTATATAGATTTGGTTTTAATTAAAGAAAATCTTACACAAGAGGAAATGGATAAAGTAAATAATTTATGACTCGTTTGAATTTATTTTGTAATTAATAATTTATATGCAGATCCCACAAAAATTACAGATGAAAATTATGTAGCAAAAAAATTAAATGAAGTATTACAAATACAAGAATATGAAATAAAAAATAAATTATTAAAAAGAATATCGCGATACATAAAAATACTTAACAAATTAAGCTTGCATACAAAAGATGAAATTAATGCTCGTATTGAAAATGAAAAAAATGCTATAAAAAAATGAGTTTTAACTGAGGAAAATTCTATTTATAAATTAATAATTCTTGATCCTCATCCAACTAGATTTTATCCAGAAAAAAATTTAGCAAGCCAAATAATTGGCTTTGTTGATAATAATAAAGAGTGAAAATATTGAATTGAATGATACTTTAACGAAGATTTAAAATGACAGGAATGAATAAAGATTACAAAAAAAGATATTTCCTGAAGAGCTATTTGACTTTATGAATTACCAGAACAAAAGATTATAAATTGATCTGATATAAAACTTACTATTGATAGAAATATTCAAAAGGAAATTTCAAAAATACTTGAAAAATGAGTAAAAGAATTTAAAGCAAATAAAGGAAGTGTAATAGTAATGGATCCAAATTCTTGAGAAGTTGTTGCAATGGTAAATTACCCTGATTTTGATCCAAATGAATTTTGAAATGTATATGAAATAGAAAAGGTTAGTTATTGAAAATATCCAAATCCTTGATTTGATTTACTGTGAATGCCTGTTTTTGTAGAAGATTCTTTAAATTGATTTGATATTTATATTCAAGGTAAAAAAAAGAAATTTAGACTTGCAACTGAACAAGAATTATGAAATAGAGCTATTCCAAAATTTAAATACAAAAATAATTTCTGACCTTGAATTTATAAAAATGATGTAATTTGATCTTTATATGAACCAGGTAGTGTATTTAAGGCCGTAACCGTTGCTGTATGAATTGATACTTGAGATATTCGACCATCTGATATGTATAAAGATAAAGGTTTTGTAGAAATTGATCAATTTAAAATTAGTAATGTATCAAAAGAATGTAATTGATATCATACTTATTCTCATGCTCTAGATTGGAGCTGTAATGTATGAATGATTGATATAGTAAAAAAAATCTGATCTTCTTTATTTTATAAATATTTACTAGATTTTTGATTTGCTTGAAAAACAAATATAACTTTAGAATGAGAAGTTTTTGGTAAAATTCCTCCTTATGAAAAATGGTCAAAAGCAAAACTTTTTACTATGGCATTTTGACAATGAATAACTGTAAATCTTTTACAAATGGCAACAGCTTATTCAGTAATTGCAAATGGCTGAATTTATATGAAGCCCTATATTGTTGATACAATTACATTACCGAATTGACAAGTTATAAAAAATTCCCCTACACCCATTAGAAGAGTAATAAAAGAAGAAACATCAAAAACACTCATTGCAATGCTTACAGAATGAGCTCAAATTTGATTTGCAAAAAAATGATCAGTACTTTGATATCAAGTAGCCGGTAAAACTTGAACCTCACAAATTGCTTATAAATGATGATACGAGGAGGGTTGACCATGACATACTGTCACGTCTTATTGAGGTTTTGCCCCATCATCAAATCCAAAGTTTGTAATGATAGTAAGAATAGACAGACCCCGCACTGCGGTATATGCAGAAACTACATCATCAGCTCTTTTCTCTGAAATTGCAAAATTTCTATTAAATTACTACAGAATACCAAAAAGTAGTTAGTTTTTATTTTTGAATATTTTTTTCTTTTCTTTCTTCTATAACTTTTTTTATTTTATCATAAATATCTTTTCTTTTTTTACTTAATTCTACTATTGAATAATTCATAATTACAATCAATGATGTATCTTCTATAGCCTTTACTGATGCCATTCTTTTTTGTGCAATATTAGATGAATCAAAAATTCACATTTCTCACAGCATTTCAGAAGATTGAACAATTCATAGTAATTTTTCTCATTCACTTCTATCTTTATAAACTTTTAAACTTCAAGATTTTACTACATAAAAAGCTATTGAGTCATCTCATTCATTAAAAAGGATATCTCAAGCTTTTAAAAATCTTTGTTGACAAAAAAGAGCTAAATTATCTCTTTCATCATCTGTTAAGATATCAAAAAATGAAATTCATTCAAACATAAAATAAGAGTTAAAATATATAAGTATACAAATGTACAAAGGTATATGTACATAAAAAATTATTTTTTGTAATGTATCATATAAATTTTTTAACGCAAATTGATTTTTAGGTTTTTAATTTTCAATTGTTATTTTGATTCTAAATTGTCAAAAATCCATTATATTTTTTTACTTAAAATAGCCTTTCTAGTCTGAAAGTCGAAGAAATTATCACTTTGTGAGAATAATAATTTTCACAAACCTTCGACTTTCTATTTTCTTTGTACTATTTTATATGCTTCAATTTTATCTCAAATTTCAGGTTTTATATCGCCTAAAAATGCTATTCAACATTCTGTTCAAGCAAGCATTTCATGAGCATCTGTAACTCATGATTTTAAATTTAAAATTTCTCAAGATCAAACTTTTTTGTTATTACGAATAATTCTTAATTTAGCTCTATTTTCTACTTTACCTGTAATAACATCACATCATATAATCATTTTATCTTTTGATGTAAAAAATATTGCTTTTATTTTTAATTCTCATAAATCAATATCCTCATGTTTTACATCTATCATTCATGTAATAATAGATTCGACTTTTTCTATAATATGATAAATTACTTTTTTATTTATAAATTCAATTTTAGAATTTGCTAACATATTTTTTGCTTGTCATATAGTTCAAACGTTATAACCTATAAGAAGAGCCTGGCTTGTACCTGCCATAAGAACGTCCGAATCATTAACGTCTCAAACTCAAGAGTGAATTATATGAATTTTTATTTCTTGTGTATTTAGTTTTAAAAGAGCATCTTTTATTGCTTCCAAACTTCAATTTGATTCTGCCTTTAAAACAACTTTTAATTGCTTTAAATTTCAAGTTTTTATACGATTAAGTAACATTTCTAATGAAGCTCATTCAAAATCAGATATACTTTTTGATGCTCTAAGTAATTGAAATTCATGAGCCTTATTTCTAGCAATTTCAATATCTGAAACTGCCTGAAGAATATCTCATCATTCAACTACATTATTAAGTCAAGAAATCAATACTGGTTTTGAAGGTTCCGCATCATCAATATTTTTTCATTTATAATCTTTGATAAATCTAATTTTTCAAAAAGCAGAAGCACATAATATAGAATCTCATTTATGTAAAGTTCAGGTATTGACTAAAACTGTAGCAAGAGGTCAGAGTCTTGTATCAAGATGAGATTCTATTACAGTAGCAACGGCATGTCTTTTTGGATCAGCTTTCAATTCTTGCATATCTGCAACTAAAATAATCATTTCAAGTAAACTATCTATACCTAATCAGCTATGAGCAGAAACTGGAACCATAATTACATTTCATCCCCAATCTTCGGCCTGTAATCATTGTTCTGCTAACTGTCATTTTACAAGATCTACATTAGCTCAAACCTTATCCATTTTATTTATAGCAACAATTACCGGAACAGATGCTTCTTTTGCATGATTTATACTTTCTATAGTTTGAGGTTTTACTCATTCATCTGCTGCAACAACAATAACAACTATATCAGTGAGTTTAGCTCATCTTGCTCTCATTAAACTAAAAGCCTCATGTCATGGGGTATCAATAAAGGTGATTTTTTTTCAATCTTTTTCAATTTGATAAGCTCAAATTTTTTGTGTAATTCATCAAGCTTCTTCTCATGCAACAGATGTTTTTCTTATATAATCTAATATAGAAGTTTTACCATGATCAACATGACCCATGATACTTATAATGGGAGGTCTTGAAACTTTTCTAAACACATCATCATCTTTTAGTAATTCTACAATATTTCAATCCATAATATCAGCTATAGAAGCTGATTCCTTTTCTTCTTTTACCACAGGAACACCAAATGATTCTGCTATTATGAAACAAGTTTCAAAATCAACTTTTGTATTTAGATTCACGAGCATACCATTTTTCATGAATTCCGCAATTATTTTTGACAGAGTGATACCTATTTTTTCTGAAAATTCTTTCACAGTAAGAAATTCTTTTAAGAAAACTTCTTTTCATGTTTTATCAACTAATACTTGTTTTATTTCTTCTATTTCTTTTACTTTTTTACTAAATAAAACAGATTTTTTTGATCTTCTAAAAGAATCATCATCCTCTTCCAAATATCATTTAGTTCTTAATCCTCTTTTAAATGAATTTCATTTTTTGTAAGAATCATCTAATGTTTTATACTCATTAATAAATTTTTTTCATTTATCTTTTGTTGTAAAATTATTTGTCATTGCTCAATATGTCTTTTCTTTTCTATTTAAAAATCATTTTTTTCAAGATCAAAATCGTTGATGTAAATCTTCACTATCTATACTGACAGCTTTTTTATCTACCATTAATTCTTGTTTTGGGATAATTTCTTCCTTCACCTTTTCTTCTTCTATAATTTCTTTTACTTCAACTTTTTTAGTTTTTTTAATCTCTTCATTTTTTTCTTCTAATTCTCAATCATTATTTATTTTTTGTTCTGTATCTTGTTTTATTTCCTCTATAACTTCTTTCTTTTTAATTTTAAGTTTTAATTTTGGCACTTTTTTATCCTCTTTAGATTTATCCTGATCATCTAAGTCTTTTTTTATGGTTGAGTAATAATCATCTTCTGTTATATTAATAACCTTTTTATCTACCATCTTAATAATAAAATAATTATCAAATAAAAACGTAAAAAGGAATAATCCCTTTACAAAAATCTACATAGGAAAATTGAAATCAAATAATTTACAAAAATCCAAAATATAATTTCATTGCAACAGTATATGGTTTTTATGGAAAAGTCAAAATTAACTCTTGTTTCTTGTTTAATGAATATTTATATAAACTAAATATCTCTATTAAATAATCTTTTTACAATTTCTAAAAAATTCTTATAATTAGCCTGTTTCTAAATTAGAAAAAACCTTTTCTTTTTTGTATAATAATGAAGTAGATAAAGAATTATTTTTATCTTAACTTGGTTTATAATTATGACAAAAAGGAATATTCTTTATTTTTTTATCTATTTAAAATGAAATTTGATGAATTAAATATTAAACCAGAAATTTTGGCAAATATAAAACTTCTCGGCTATACGGAACCTACTAAAATTCAGGAAGAAGTTATAAAAGAAGCTTCCTCTGGTAAAAATATTATTGGACAATCTCAAACTGGTACTGGTAAAACTGCTGCTTTTTTGATATCAATACTTCAAAATATTGATATAAATAAAAGTTCTACACAAGCTGTTATTATTGCACCTACTAGAGAACTTGTAATGCAAATAAGGGAAGAAATAGTCGCTCTTAGTGCAAACACAAAAGTTAAATCAGTGCCAATTTATTGAGGAGCTCCTATCTTTAAACAAAAAGAAATACTTGCAAAACATCCACAAATTGTTGTTGGGACTCCCGGAAGATTGATAGATGTCATAAAAAGAAACTATCTCGATTGACGTGATGTAAAATATTTTGTATTAGATGAGGCTGATCGTATGCTTGATATGTGATTTGTAGATGATATAGATTTTTTGTGGGGATTTTTCAAAAATATTAAACAATCTTTTGCATTTAGTGCAACTGTCACAAATGAACTTAAATCGATTATACAAAAATACTTAGGTCTAGATTATGTTTATATAAAAGCAAATGTAGAAATAACTGTAGATAAAATAGATCATGCTTTTATAGAGGCTTCATTTATAGAAAAATATCCAACCTTAAAAAAATATATAAAACTTCATAAAGATGAAAAAGTTTTAGTTTTTGTAAGAACAAAACATGATACAGAAGAAATTGCGTCTAAGTTAGACGCAGATTGAATAAGTGTTTGATGTTTAAATTGAGATATGAGACAAAGAGAAAGAACAAGAGCTCTTGCTGATTTTAAAGCTTGAAATGTAAATGTTTTTGTGGTTACAGATATAGCTGCAAGATGAATAAATGTAAAAGATATTAGTTTAGTAGTAAATTTTGATGTACCAGATGATCCAGAATCTTATATCCATAGAATTGGCCGTACAGGTAGAGCTGGAGCAAAATGAAAAGCTATAATGTTTGTATCACAAAAAGAAAAACTTTCTTTGAATAATATCGAAAGAAGAAATAGAATTACTATAAAACAAGTTGATGATAAAGGTGAAGAAGTAACTAGATATGAATGAAGTACATTATATCAATGATTATGAAGAAGAAATAAAACTTGATATTGAAGAGCTAAAAGATCATTTTGAAATTCTTCAAAAACCTCTTTTTGAAATAAACCAAAATTTTGAAATTCAAAACCATTTGAAGGCTCTTCAAGATTATCTTTCTGAAACAAATCAAATTTTTCTTCTAATTCAGAAAGTTCAGATTTTTGATATTGAAAAAGTAGACCTTCATATTGAAAAACTTTTAAAAAACAAAACTCTGGATCTAATGATGATAAAAAATGATTTTTAGATTCAGATAAATCCAAAAATTCTAGACCATCTTTTTGAAATAAATCAAAATTTTGAGAACCAAAAAAATTTCAAAAATCAGATTGAACTTTAAAAAATAGACCAAAAGGTAATTTTAAGTCATTTAAAAAAACAAAAAATTTTTCTGACAACAAAAATTTTGGCTCTAAAAAAGGAGTTTTTAAAAAATAAAATTTAATAAAATTCTTAAATTATGTATAAGTATTGTTGTACAAATTGTAATTATATATACAATCCTTTTGTCTGAGATGAGGAACAATCAATAATACCATGAACATTTTTTGAAGATTTGCCAGAAGACTATTATTGTCCTTTATGTAGTGAGTCAAAAGATGGTTTTTATTGAATTAAAGAAAATATTCAAGAAGTTTTAAATAAAGAGGATTTGACCGAACAAGAAGAAGAACATACAACATTTTTTTACAAAAAAGACTGAAAAATATTTATTACTATTTGAAATGAAGATAATAGTCATCCATCTGACGACGGACACTTCATAGAGTATATCTGAATTTTTGATGATGTTTGAGATTTGATAGAAATGAAAAAATTTCCAGATCCAGAAGAAGAAATTATTTTTGATATTTGAGAAATTGATGATTGTGAAGTTAGATCTAGTTGTAATTTGCACGGAGTTTGGAAAGGAATTGAAAAAAAATAATTTAATAATTAATAGTATGGATCAAAAAAAAGTTTGATATGTAGCATTAATTGGTAGGCCAAATTCAGGTAAATCAACTTTTATTAATACATTAATTTGAGAAAAGGTTTCTATAATATCTTCCTTGCCTCAAACAACACAAAAAGTCATAAAAGGCATTTATAATGATATAGATTCTCAAATAATTTTTTTTGATACTCCAGGAATAAATGAAAATAATGAAGAATTTTGTACCTCTTTAAAAAATAAAGTTATTGATACTTTATCTTCAGCAGATGTTATAGTTAGATTTATAGATAGTTCAAGACAATATGGTCAAGAAGAGTCTATAATAGAAGAATTACTAAAAAAAATAACCAAACCTATCATTACAGTTTATTCTAAATCCGACATTTATAAATTCAAAAAAGATGACAAAATTCTATTAATATCATCTGTTGGAAAAAAATGAATAAAAGAATTAGTTGAAGAAATAAAGAAATATCTTTTATTAGGAAATCTTTATTATCCAGAAGATTATTATACTGATCAAGATATATACACAAGAATATCTGAAATTATAAGAGAAAAAATTTTTATAAATTTTAAACAGGAAGTTCCATATTCAATTTTTATTGAAATTCAAGAAATAGAAGATAAAAAAAATCTTTTAAAAATTCAAGCATATATTTTTACAGAATCAGATTCTCAAAAACGTATAATAATAGGTAAATCTGGGCAAGCTCTTACAGAAATTTGAACTTTATCTAGAATCGAATTAGAACAAATTTTTTGAAAGAAAGTTTTTTTGAGTTTAAGAGTAAAGGTTTTACCAAAATGGAAAAAGAATAAAAATATAATAAAAAAAATATTGAAGTAATTTTTAATACTATGACAAATATCTACGATAATTTTTCAGAAACATTTTCCAAATCTAGAAAAAATATGAATTGGCCAGAAATTGAATATATGATTGATTTTATTAAAAATTCAGAATCTATTAAAACAATAAAAAAAATATCTATTCTTGATGTTTGATGCTGAAACTGAAGACTTTTAAAATTTTTAAATAATAGCTGATTAAATTTTGATTATACTTGAATAGATAGCTCTTCTTGAATGATTAACGAAGCTAAAAAAGAGTTTCCAAACAACAAATTTATTGTTTTAGATATGATAAAATTAGACAAGTTAAAAGAAAAATTTGATATTGTATTTTTTATAGCATCATTCCATCATATTTTTTCAGAACAAGATAGAGAAAAAATTCTTAAAATATCCAAACAAGATCTTAATAAACAAGGTTATATTTTTATGACAAATTGGAATTTATTAGGTAAAAAAAATTTTGAAAAATACCAAAAAAGTTATAAATGAAAATGAGATTTTGATATTAAAATATGAAAGTATTATAGAT
>CAZFLS010000013.1:0-13984 GCA_964518815.1 uncultured Candidatus Peribacteria bacterium | reverse complement strand
ACTTAGGACTCATCATTTCTGGAACTACTTTTATCATTTTGATATGATATTTATGAGTTGTTGTTATGAAAAATAGGAGAAGGAAAGAAGAGGAAAAAAATCAAACTGTATAGTTTGATTTTTTTTGAAATATTTATATAATGAGTATGAAATTTAAATTATTAATTATAAAAATATGACTTTAGAAAAAAGTAATTATAATAATCTAATATCTGAAATTTGAAATATTATCTCAAATTCAAAAATAATTTCATGGTTTTATATTATCAATATTACTTAAATAAGGCATTTTTTTACAATCCTCTTTTATTAAATATTCTCTTTTATTTGCTTTAATTGCAATTGGATAAATAGCACCTGATAACTCTAAAAATTTAAAGTAATCAAATACATCAATTTTAGTTTTATATAAGTAAAAAATAGTATTTATTACAAGAGATAAGGTTCTTGTACCAGTAAAACCTCAAGGTCAATTAATAACTGTAATTCAATCTATTTTTGAAAAATCTAGCTCATTTTTTTTAAGAAGTTTTTCTATATATTTAAAAAGGTTTTCAGATTCTTTACCATGAATTTTTACTGAAACTTTATCTACAATTTTATTTTTTTTATCAAAAAGAATGAATTTAGAATTTTTAGAAATAGCATTTATAAAAAGATACATCTTAGAAATTTTAGATTATAAATTATAAATTGGAAATTGCATGAATTATATTTAAGAAATTGGGAATTAGAAATTAAAATAACCTTTAACTTGCGACTTGTAGAGACGTGGCATTGCCACGTCTCTAACCTTACTCGCGACTATTTAATAATATATTCTGAATTAATTTTAAATAAAATTTCTCAAATCATATTTCATGCGTTATTTATAATTTGTAATACTATATAATCTCAATAATTAGTATACTGTATTTTATAAGAATTATTTTGTAAATATATATTTCAATCTTTTGAAATTCAAACTATAGGATTTTTTGAGCTATCTACAATAAATCATCATCATGGAAGAGTAGGGGTATTATATGAATTTTTTTGTAATTCAAAATCAGAATTATTTGATTTAAAGTAAATTCAATTATCTGTAATATTTTCAAAATTGTTAGTATTCTCAACTAAATTATTTGAAATTAAATTTAGATTTTCATGAAATATAATTTCTTTAGTGTTTTTATTTACAATTTGAATTTTAGTTTTATTTTTTTCATCTGCTAGAATAATATTTATTTCGTAAGAAGAATCTTTTATTTTTATATTTCAGGTTTTTTCATTAATTAAAGCTATAGTTTTTCAAGAATCATCTTTTAAAATAAGTCATGATGCAGTTTTTGATGCTTTATAATTAAAATTTCAAATATCGTCAGTATTTACTACAATGGATTGATCTTCTTGGGGAAGTCTTTCCAAAATTCAATCTCTAAGTCTAAATATATCTATTGGTTCATTTGATAATTTTTCATTAATAACTCCTCAAATTACAGATCCGTTTACTGATTCTATTTTTGGAATTGGAGCGTATACATCTAAATTTACATCTTGTTGTCAAAGATTTCAATTTTTATCTTGTACAAAAAATCTTATCTTTTTAACAAATATTGAATCAAAAGGACCAAATTCAACATCATAAATAGTATTTCATTTTTTGATGTTATAATCATTTTTATCCAAACTATCTTTGTCATTGTCTTTTATTCAATCTTTATCACTATCTATATTTAAATCAGCATCTATATAAATCTGACTTATTCATGAAATATCACTAATATATTTTTGTAAATTCTCAATTTGTTTTTGATACACAGGTACTCTAATAGATTGTGGCAAAGATAATAATGGTGCTTCGGTGTCAGCTTCTAATTGAGGGGATAATAAAGACAAAGAAGTAATAGTTCCAACTTTTCATTTATCAAAACTATATAATTTTCAATAATAAAAAGTATTATCTCTATTTAATGAAACACTATATTCCTGTCATTTTAGTCATAAATCATAATATTCATAAGTTGATAAATTATTTACTGTAAGTCTACTATCATCAAAATATAAAATATTTATAAAAGAATTTTTATTTGTGAGTTCAATAGATGTTCATGGTAAAATAGGTATTCATTTTAGATCTCATATATTAACATTTCAATCTTTATTTGAATCGTAAAACAAAAATATTTTTCATTTTAATACAACTATTTCTGTATTTTCTAAAAATTCTAAGTTTGAATTTTCTTGTAAATGCAAAATCTTAAAATTATCTGCTCAATCTTCTTTATACTTAATATCTGCTCAAGAATTATCTGTATAAATTATTTTTCAAACTTGGACTAAAACTCAGCTTCATTCTTCTAATAACTTATAGTCTTTTTGCGATACAAAGGCTTCTCAAATTCATCAATTAAAAACCGCAATATTTTTCCTTTGAATAAATCATGTTGAAGTATTAATAATTGTATCATCATCAATATTTGGAATAAGATCTGCATAATTAATTCTTGTAAATGGAATAATATCTTTATTTAATTCTCAAGCATTTATTCGATCAAATCTATTAATATAATCACAAAATTCAAATCTAAATTTGTTGTCAGTTTTATAATCTGCCGGATTAAATGAAAAAGTTATAAAATTAGAAGATGGTTCAAAATTTTCTTCAAAATAATTTGGAGATCCTATAATTTTATCTTTATTATTCTGAATTTGAAGCATATTGTTAATATCATCTATATTATATATTTTTATATCTGAAGAATTAGAAAAATTTGGATTTTTTGAAAAATTTTGTTTTAAGTACAAGTCGTCTCACATACGATATAAGACATCTTGATCTCAATCTGAATCATAATCTATTTCTATAGTTTGTTCTGTTCAATCAATTTCATCTATATAATCAAAAAGTCTTGATTGTTTTCATGTTGAATCAATTATATAAATTCATTCATAACTATAAGAATATTGATTAGTTAATTCTGAAGAAGAAGTTGTAGAATTATTGCTTGAAGAGATATTTCAAATATTTCATTCGTTTAAAGCTGATAATTTATCTTCAAACGCTAAATATTGCTGATTATATTTTTTATTATTATCTTTCAAATCTTTACTATAATTATCTAATCATGTTTTAACTTCAGTAATAAGTTCATTTTTTGTTTTTTCAATATTTTTAATTCAATCATCTTTTTTATTAGAAACAACATCCTGTAATGGTGAAATAATTTTTGAGTTTTCTTTATCTATTCGAGCTAGCAAATTATTTTTATATTGATCTGAAATAGTATTTTGTAATATTTTTATATTAGAAAATTTAAATTTTTGTAACATGCTAAGATCTTGCATTGTTCATTTTTCTCTAATAATTTTATTTAATTCTGATTTAAGTAATTCATTCTTTTTAAGTTCATAATTTAAATAATCTTTTGCTAAACTAAATTTTTTCTTACTATTTATTGTTAATTTTTCAATAAATTCATCTTGATCCTTTCAGTTATAATTTATAGCTTCATTTAATTTTTCATATACTAAGCGTTCTTTACTATCTTTTGAAGAAGCTAAAGAACTTATATTTTCTTTTAATAAATTTTTAAATTCAGCTATAGGTAGTTCATTGTTTTTATTGTCATTTACGTAAGTTATAAATTTCAATAATCATCAAATTAATTTAAAACTAAATTTATTAAATTCTTTTACAAATTCCTTTTCTCATTTTTTGTATCATTGTATGTTTGTTTTTACAGCTCAATCACTTCAAACATTGATATCTATATTTTCTGGTATAATTCATTTTAAATCAATATTTGGAATTTTCACATTTTTTCAAATATTTGCAATATTGTTTGTAAACCTATTAAATGGTTCAAGTGTAGATTTTGCCATCTCAACTAAAAACTCTAATTCAAGTTCTAGATTTACATATGTTGTTACCTTGATTGCATCTACAAATGGATAAGAGAATTGAGGGTAATCAAGTGATATAAAATCTAAAGGTAAAGTACCACTTCTTTCTGTAATAAATGATATTTGATCTCATGCTCTCCATTCTGGAATTAAAGGATTATTTCTAAGTACACATAATACTTTTGTAATAAGTTTTAAAATATCCAAAAATATTTGAATAAATCAAAACAATTTTGGTATAGTTGGAGGAGGTGGTAAATCTGGAAGTTCTATAGAAGGCAAGCTAGGTAATTCTGGTAATTCTGGCAATTCTGGTAATTTTGGTAGTACAGGGATGCCTGGCAAAGATATGCTAATTGTAGGAATATTAGGTAAAGATAATTTTGGTAACTGTGGCAATACTATTGGTATGACATTAAAATTAAAATTAGGCATTAAAATTTTAATTCAAGCACGAATATTATGCAAATCCAAAACAATATCTGGCCATTTTGGAAATTGAATGATTGGTATTTGAGGAATAACAGCAGATATGAGCTTAAATATAAAATGTAATAAATCCCATCTTTCATTTTTACATTTTTCACATGATGCTTTGTAATCTTTGAATAGATCTATAATTAATTGCCATGATTTTAATATTGCCTTTATTAAAACTATAAGTTCTACCCATGATTTAAATCTTTTTCAATTTTGATAAATCCAATCTCAAGTTATTTTTGCTACTGTTTCAACATTACAAATTGCCCATTGCATATAATTTTCTTTCCATCTTAAATACTTTAAAAATTTTTCTGGAAACTTTTTATATTCTTCAAGTATTTCAATATTTTTTTCTAGACTTGATATAAGTTTTTGTATATCTACTCAAATTTTTTGATTAGCTAAATCTCATGGTTTTCATAATTTAGACCATTCAGTATTTGCTCTTTTTATTTCACTTTCCCATTGTTTTGCTGTAATTTTTGCGCTAATTATCCATTTATCAATATCTTCAAAGCCTATCCAAGGAATATTAATATCTATAGTTTCATTTTCAAATTGAATTAAAGGTAAATTAGACATGAATTCATAAGCTGCCTTTATTCAAGAAACTGTTTTTCAAGCAGAATTGGCTTCATTTGTAAAATTCCCAACTAATTTATTATAACCGTCCTTTGTTGAATTAACAGAACTTTTAGCAGTATTTGAAATATTAGTAATCTGATCATTATTCTTATTTTCTTCTGTTTTAATACTTGCATTTGATTTTAATTTATCTCATAATTTTGGATCTTTTGTGCCATTAAAATTATTTTTTAATTTCTCAAAAAAATTATTCCAGTTGGAATCCATGATTCAAGAAAAATCTGGTAAAATAATGTAAAGTGTAGGCAATGAAGTAAGTTTATTTACTATTTCCTCAATCTGACGAGTTACCCAGTCCATTATAAAATCAGGAAAAGCCATTACTCTTTTGAAATTTACTTTTACTATTTTACCAACATCAAAATTTTTGATAGCATTAGAATTGATACTAATATCAAGATTACTTTCTCATTTTCATCAAATTTTCATAAGAGGTCATGTATTCATTTTAACTCAATTTTTAACTGCAGGATCTTTGATAATGTCTTTTGAAATTGATTTATCTCAATGAATATATTTTTCAATGTTTGATTGAGTTTCTTTAGAAATAGTAGCTATTCACAAAGGCTTCTGACAACTATTGGCATTTATAAAAGCATTTCAAGAGGATGAACTTGAATAAGATGTTAAACCTAAAGAATTAATATCTCAGTCTGATCAGTCATCTTTACATCAAAGTAAAGGTTTTGCTGCAACTATACAATTTCATCAAGGTACTATAGGAGAGGCTCATTGTGCAGGTTGAGTTCAAAGTGTTTGTGATGGACCGAAGCAAAGTGCTGTTCACATTGCTCAAGTAATTGTGGGTGTAATATATAATCTGAAAAAATTTGCATCATTTTTTTCTCCTAACCATCATCAAGCTCATAAACCTCAACATCATTGAGTTTTAAGTGGACTCGGTGGCCATATAAAAGGTATACAATATGGTCATACTTGTAATCAAGTAAGTAATGAAAATGTTGGCAATCATTTGCTAACTTTCATAAAATTTTTTATAAGTGGAAATCACATAAGAGGAGGAGAACTTCATGGAGCAAGTGGTGCCCAGTTCATAGGTAAGCTCAAACAAGATCCTCATCCAAATCAACAACCAAGTCATTTTACAGTATCATCAATTTGAGAATTTATAGCATCAATATTAGCTGAATTTAGTCATCAATCTGTAATTCCTAAAGAGCTTGAATCTAATCAGAATAATTTATCTCATGCTTTATCTTCTCTATCTGGAATTCAATTAGTATTTAAATCTTTATTGTATTCATCTAGAGCCTCCTCACTATATTTTTTTAGTGCACCTGTATTACTAGTATCGTTTAATTGGTCAATATAATCCGGTATTCAATTATTATCTTTATCAATTGTGTTTTTTTGTAATTCAGGTGGAAGTTCTGAGTTATTCTCACATTTTTGTTCTCATTTTATACATTCTCTTGATTTATTACTTTCGTAAATTATTTGAGTAGCACCACATTCATTATTTGGATTTAATCAAATATCTCAGTATATATCTTTCTTATTTAATAACCCTACTGTGACTTTTCAAAATGCAGAAGGTGTAAAATCAAGAAGGTAGTTAATTTCTATTGTTTCATTTGAATCTAGAGAAAGATTCTCAAATACATAATCAAATTCTCAATCAAGTAATTCTTTCAATGGTTTAGTGATTTCTTTTCATTTTTGTTTTAAAGTATATTTTACATCATCTCAAATAGAAAAAGATTTTATATTTGAGTCTAAAAATATAACATTATTTACCGTTTTTCATGTATTATTTGTAATTTTAATGATAGATTTTATTTTATCATTTCATTTAAGATATCATCAATTTAAATCTTCATATTTTTTTTCAAATTCAATTCCTTTTACATAAGCAAATTCAGATTTAATAAATGTCTTTGTTTTTTCTAAAGAAGAAATATTAAAATTTGAAATATCTGTCATTCATGATCAATTTAAACTTACAAGATCTTTTTGTGTATCTGAAATTTCTTTCATTAATGTTTGGTTTGGATTACCACTATCATCTGTTCCTACAGAGCTTAAAATAACTTTATTTTTTTCTGAATCAGAATAAGATTCTTTTGGAACTGAATATTTATATTGATAATAAATAAAATTATTAACCAATGTTTCCATATTGTCATCAGGTATTTCATCGCTACCTTTTGAATTAGCTAAACTTTGTGATTGTTTATAGTACTCTTCTTGAGATCAAGGTTCTGCCAATTGTGGAGTAAGTCAATCATAATATATTGCTCATCATGTTTTAATAGGATCTTGTTCAAGTTTTACTCAAAATGAATTATCTACAAGTTTTTTTTGAAAAACTAATTCTCAATTATTTATGGTAGATCAATACAAAATATTTAATTCTCAACTATCATCTACTATTACAATGTCAGTTTTATCATCCTTATCCATATCAAAAACTTCTAATTGCTGAATTTTTCAATTAATTTTAGTTTTTTTGTTTGTATTTATATCAATAATATTTGGATCTATTCTTGTAAATTTTCAAGCTTTATTATTTAAAATAAAAAGGTTTCACTTATTGTTTACCATCGCAATATCATCAAATTTATCTCAATTAAAATCTCATACTCACTTTCTGTCTTCTCATACATCTACTATATAAGATAAAAATCACATATCTTTAAAATTTCATTTATAATTCGCTAGAAGTTTTATTTTTCAACTTTTATAAAATACAACAATATCTGGTGAAGAATCTCAATCAAAGTCTATTTTTTTATAAGATTCAATTGTTTCTCAATTTGTTTCTAATATTTTTTTTCAAACAGTTTTATCAAAATCTGAAGTGAGCAGTTTCTTTGAATCTATACTAATAATTGGATCTCACAGGTTTATCATTGAATAAGTTTGATAAAATTTTGTGGAATCTCAGACAGTATTTCATCAAGCAAATTCAAGAAGTATTTTATTATTTTCTCACCATCAAATTCATGCTTCATCGCCATAATTTTCAATTCAAAATTTTGATCCATCAAATGATATCAAATCTCTATCAATAGTATTATTTGTATTATCGTTTTTAAAAAAAGATATTCATTTTGTTCAAGCAGAAGAATTTCATAAAAAATTATAATTATAAGAATACTCATCTCAAATTTGTTCAAGAAGTATTTGATTTTTTCTTATATCTAAGATGTTTGGGAAAGCAGAAGATTTGTAAATATCTAAAGAATTTGTATAAAATTTTATTCCAATATAACCTATATCTTCTTTATTTGATGTAATTTTAATTCATAAAAAATTTCAAGTAGAATTTTCATCTAAATTAAGGTTAATAGAAGGATCTTTTGTTATTTGTCATGATTTATTGATATTTAAAACTTTAAATCAATTATAATTTAATGATAAACTATTATTTTCTTTTGATGAATTTATATCAAAATTATTAATTTTAAATCATTTTAAAACAATATAAGATTTTTCCTCTGACACAATACAATCATCAATATTTTGAGAATCATTAGTATTACAAGATATAAGTTCTGTATTATTTTCATCAAAATTAAGCCAAGCTCTAGCAATAAGATTTTTATAAATTTCATCATAAAAATTAATATTTGTTACTTTTTGATTTGAAGTTATTTCAGTTTTTAATTGAAAACTAATATCTTCTTTTTGATCACTAGCTAAAAATTTTCATCATGGAGTAAAACTAAAAGCTACTTCTTTATTATAAGGATTATTTATAAGAGATGATACAGCAAGAGATCTAGAATTTTTATTGAATAAAATTTCTCATCATAAATAAGAATTACTTGTAATATCTCAATAATTTGCACCTAATAAAACTGTATATAAAGAATTATAATCAATACCTTCAAGCTTTTCTTTATTAAAAATATAATAAGTTTCAATAGTTGATATTGCTTCAGAATATCAATTTATTATTATTTGATTTCAAGATTGATCTTTTACAGCAAAAGAGTTTAATTCTAAAGCTGGTTCTGTTTTTGCTGTTACAAAAGATGTAGCAGGTAAATCACTTGTGTCTACATCTATATCAGTTATTCATTCATTAGTATTTTGAGTTTGTAAATAAGAGTTTCAAGAAAAAGAAATATATTTTTTATATTCTTCCGGAATTATAAAATTAATTTTATGTGATGAATCGTTAAATGTTATATTTCAATATCTGTCATATAAAACTGCTTTTATTTTTGTTTTTTCTCAAGATTTGGCTTCAAATTTTTGTTTTGTGTTTATAAGTCATAATCTCATTGGTTTATCTGGAAGTATTGTAACAATATTTCCTTCAATATCATTTATTCAAGGAATATTAATATTTAATTTTATATCTTTTCATGCTACAAAATTTGGATTTAAATAAACATCTTCAACATTTTTTCAATTTTTGATTTGTACAAAATTTGGTTCTATATTTCATGAAATAGAAGGAAAATCAAAATATGCAACTCAATTAAATTTATTTAATAATTGATTATTGCTATCTTGTACATAAATATTTATTTTATGTTTTTCTTTTCATACAATAATATTATCCTTATTTTCTATATCGATTTTAATTTTAGCACTATCTAAAGATTGTACCGTAAAAATTTGTGATTCTATAGACGGATTACTAACACTAAATTTCAAAGAAATATTTCATACTTCGTTTGCTTTTATTGTAAAATAAGAAAATCATTCTAGAGTAGAAATTGAATTCTCTTTCAAATTATTTCTACTAAATATTCCCGGTCAAGATGTAATTTCTCATTTAATATTGTATAAATCTCATTTTGTTTTGTTTCAATAATTATCAATAAGTTCAACTAAAAATGTAATTTCACTTCATTTTATAAATTGTGTAGAAGATGGAATAACTCTAATTTCTTTTATTAAAGCTGGAAGTATTGTAATTGTTTTATATGTACTAAGTCAACTATCGTCTATGAATTCAAATTTATAAGCTCAAACTTTATTAAGAATTGATTTGTTTTTATAAGGATAAGAAGAAGAATTAATATTTATAGGACCATCTAATTTTTTATTTGAAATATCATCATAAATATTTAAAACATAAGGTAAATCATTTTCTATAGAATTTCAATTTTTATCAAATTTTTCTAAATTAAAAGAAATTCAATTTATTGATTCTCAGGCATTTATGCTCGAAATAATCTCTTCTCATAATTTAGCAATAACATCAATTCTATCTCATCTAACCAAAATTTTAAAAGGATCAGATTTTTTATCAATAAAAATATTTCAGTTTTTATCTTTTGTTTGAATATTTGCTTGTAATATAATATCCAGATCTTCTTGTTTAACAGTAAAACTATATTTTGCAATTCAGTTTTGAGAAGTTAATTGTATTGGTTTAAAATTGATATATTGTCATATAATATCTTCATTTTCAGTATTTCAATTGTTTGTATATACAATTTTAGGATTTTTTAATCAAGATTCATATGAAATAATTTTTGAAACTTCAAAATTAATTTTTGAAGAATTATCAATTGCAATTAGTTTTTTTCATAATTTTGCACTAGAAATAAGGCTTGCTTTAAGTGAAACTGTAGAATCATAAGTATATAATTTTTTATCTGTTGATAGTAAAATTTCTCAATCTTTTATTAGTTCTGCTCAGTCAGGAATTCAGTTTTTATCCGAATCAAGATTGTATTTACTATCTGTAATACTTAAATTAGCTAATCAGGAATCATCTGAATCTCAAGAAGAAAATCATAGTGTTGTATTACCACATTTTCATTCTGAAAGAACAATCGGTGGTACTATAGATTTTAGCCAACAAAAAATTGCTGGCAACCATTCAAAAATAGGAGTTCCTTCTGCAGGTCAACATTTAAATTGTGAATCTTTTTGTGAATCTTTAGAATTAGCTATGTTGGAAGCATCAAGTAAATTTTTTAAAGATAATGAATTTTTAGAGATTTTATTAATTTCTGAATTTAATTCACCTTTTTCTGTAGGATCAAGTTTGATATACATATTTTGAGCATCTCAATCTCATCATAAATATGCTATTTCATAATCTTGTTTATGAGCAGCATCAGGAGAAATTGAGTTTCAATCTATATCAAAATAATGTTCAAATATATATTTATATTTTGCTGTTGCACTATTAATATTGTACCATAAAACATCATTTATAATTTTATCTAGAACAATTTTGTTTGAAGATATAAGAGCATATAAATCAATATTATTTACTGGATAATCGTTACCTGTTTTTAAAATATTATAAATTGTTTGATTTGAACTGTTAGGATTTTCCGAGATAATTATCGCATTAATTTCTGCACTTTTTTTATCGAGAAGCTCTTTTATTTTTTTATTTACATTAGTATAAGTTAAATCTTTTCATTCTGGAATATTTATTCTGAATAAATTTGGATATTCAATCTTTTTATAATTTCATGCAGCACTAATAAAATCAATATATCTATCTCTATCTGACTGTAAAGAAGGAGTCGCCATGTTCATATATTGAGCTCCGAGCTCTTGATTTGTAGGAGATTTATGTTCTATATATGAAGGAATAATTTTATAATCATAATTATAAAAATCTTTAATACAATCATCGTTCATGTTGTTTAAAGAATTTAGATATGTTCTTGTAGGACTAGAACTACATGAATTATTGTCTCAACCCCAACTATAAAAATCAAATCAACAATAATTATAATTTATAATTCTTTTTCATGTATCAATATTTTTGTTATCATAAAATGCCATTGTAATTTTTGAACATCAAGATTCAACTTTATTAATAACATCTTCTAGTCTTAAACCATTAAAATTAGTTAAAATTTTTCATGTAAAATCCGTAATACAGCTATAATCTTTCCCCATTTTTTCTTGTGGCCAATATACAATAGATCAACTACCACCATCATATCATCATGAACTTTGTTTGTAGTCATAAGGCTCAGAAATTAAATTATTTTTAAAACAATCTAAAGGAGAATATGCTCATAGTTCAACTGCCTTTTGTGTTTCTTTTGATCATTCAATATCAAAAATTGGTTTTACAAAATCATTATATTTATGGTTTTTTAACTCAAAACCACTAGTATCCATATTAAAATTAACAGGAGAATTTCATCACCAAAAAGATTGCGTTTTTATATCCACTCATCATCATAAACATGTAGCATTCGGCAAATCTGCCTCCAATAATTTTATATCTTTTTCTGCATGCATAACATTATATCATCTATTTGCTTCAACCAAAACAGAACCTGTTGTAGTTCATCATCTTGTTATATTACACTGTGAAGCAGAAGAAATATTTGTTGCTAGTTTTCAATAAAAATAATTATTATATATTGGTTTTGGGTTGGTTTCATAAGAAACCGGCGTAAATGGAACTAATCAATTAGAATTAGGTGTATTACATTCTAATCCATATTCTCATTGGATACAATTTGAAGTGGTATTAGTTTTTAAATATGCATTTTGTATTGAATAACTTTTTAAAATTGCAATATTTCTAGAAAGTCATGTTTTTACTAAATTATCTATTTTATCTTCCAATAATGTATTTGTATCTTTCAAAGTATTTTTTGCTAATGTGTCTCTTTTTGAAATAAGAGTTGCCATTGTATCTACTCTTACATTATTTTCTCATCAATATCGTCAAGCGTTATGTACAAATTTTAATATATCTCAAATATATTTACTATTAAATACTTCAAAAAATTGTTTTACTGTCTTTAAAATCACTTCTTTTGTTTGAATATCAGGAACGGAATTTAAGTTTAAAGATCATGTATTTGAACCTAAAATAGCTTTTATTTTAGTAGTCATTTGATCATTACTTGTTAAATTTCAAAAAGTATCATTATTTTGAAATTTTTCCATTAAATCAGTTAATTTTTTAGCTAAATGTTTATTAAATCTATTATAGGCCAAATCTTCTAAATTATTTATATAAAGTTCATATCATCTCCAATCTATCAAGGTAGTGGAAAGTTGATCTCTTTTTCAATCATAATAAAATACATAAGGTTCTTTTAGAGAACTACTAAAAACTCATGATTTTGAATAAAATGCATGATCTTTATCAAAAAAATTATTTAATTTGATTATATCTTTATTTTTATCTCAAGTATTTGGATAAATGACTGAATGCCATATTTCAGGATTTGGATCAGTTAGTGTATTTTTAGTAATTTCATAGTATCATTTCTCGTTGTTATATAAGAAATTTTTTTCATTGAAATCAATATATGGATAAACACTTAAAAATGTTTTATTTCATTTATGAACAACGGGTATAGGAATATCTCATATAAGTATAGTTCAAATTAATTGAGATAATCAGTGTCAATCTCATTCATAATACAATTTTTCATTTAAAGAAGCTATTTTATGAGGGGTAATATCTTTTGGAACTTTGAAAATACTAACTCTAGAATTTGGTAATTTTTGCTGAATATCAGAAGCATATCTTAAAATTTTTGTTTTTAAGCTATCATATATATCTTCATTTATTATAATAGAAATAAGCTGATAATTATTTATAACTTCAGCTTGGATACGTTCTAAAATAGGTATATGAAAAGTATTCAAAAATAAGATACAAAAAACGAGAAGGTAAGATAACAATTGTTGTATTTTTGAATAATTAGATACTCGTTTCATTATTATTTTGTTTAGTTTAATTTGGTTAGCATTCTAGCATATTTCTTTTAAATTGCAAAACAATTATAATAAAAATGTAGAAAAAAAAGTTAAATTTTATATTGCATTTTAATTTAAGAAAATATATAATTTGTCCCGGATATTTTATTTTTTAATTTAATATACCTATGTCTAATACTTTAACTCAAGAAAAGGAAAAGTGTATTTGTTGATATGATATTAAACATAATAGACCTAAGCATGCTAGTTTGGTTACTAGAGAAATAGAAGACAGAGTTGTAAAAATTTGTTTTAATGGAGAATTTGATAAACGAAATAATTGTAC
>CAZFLS010000012.1:0-13991 GCA_964518815.1 uncultured Candidatus Peribacteria bacterium | reverse complement strand
TTTAATAAATACCTCAAAGATATCAAATTTCACACTACAACTGCGTAAGTTGGGTATCGCTTTGTCTATATGTAACACGTTAAAATGTGCTATTTACGTCTTAATATTGGTGTAAGAACTGATATTAGGACTTTTTTATTTGTCTTGACTAGAAAAAACAACATTATTTTCATGAAAAAGTAGTGAAAATGGTGTAAGACATACGGGATTTGAACCGTAAGAAGTATGAGATTTGAACCAAATGGGCAAAAAGTGGTATTTTAGGTAAGCTTTTAGATGTGGAAGATACCGATTAATGTTTTATTTATTTAATACTTGTTTGTGTTATTAATTTATGATAAAATACTTTTATAAATAGATTGGATTCATTTGATATAAAGATTGGCACAAATTGTAATATTAGGAGTAATTAAATGAATTATAATATTATTAAGTTCAAGAATGGTTTTGAGGCATATGTGTTAAGGGAATAATTTTCATATGCTGACAACCCTTTTTTTAAAAGTTTAGATGATTTATTAGTTGATAATGATTTTAGATTAGGTGTGGCAAATTTGTTTTTACAGTTATATAAGGATGAACTTGTTTTCAAGTATTGTATATTGTAATTTGTATTGGATTTTTTGCGTTTAGCAGAATTAATGTTAATGCCGCATCAGGAAATGGAACTATTATAGATGGTCCTATCGATTTTAAAGGAACTAATGTTACTCAAGTAGTAATCATTAGAGATGATGGAAATAATGGAGGTACATTAATTTGTTTAATTGGTTATTTAGTAGAAACATATGGAACAAATGCTAGTGTTATTATAAGAGAAGATGATAATGATGAAGGAACATTAATTTGTTCTGTTGAAAGTAATAATGTTGAATAAGAGATTTTTTAAAAAAATTAATGTATGATGTTTTGTAGTTAGTATAATCTAATTATAATACTCTATCATTTTAAATTCAGATAAAAATTTAAAGTTTATAATTTATATTCAGTTACTAGAAATAATTTTTTTTTGATAATGAACAAATTATTAATTATTAATAAAGTATACAAAAGAAACCTTTAGATATCGAATTTAGATAAATTTTTTAAAAAAATCAGTTTTATTAGGATATAACATATATTATGAAATCTTAAGCGTATTAAAGTGCTAAATTATTTAGTAAGATTTCTTACTAATTTTTATTATTTTTCTTACATAGTATAAAAAAATAGGAGTGAATTAATGTTAGATCTTAGAATTATGATTAAATTTGACAAAAAAGAAAATATAAATAGAATTAATTGCTCTTTAAAAGAGAATGTATTGTTTAATGTGATTACAAATGAATATATGCCAGTTGAAATAGTGTATGAAAATTACCTAAATTTATTTAATAAAAAAAATCATAATTTTTTATATTGGAATACGGAATATGAAGAATTTTCCCAATTAGTAAATAAATTTAAACAACACGAAATTATAAAATTAAATGATTTAAATCTTTAAGTTGGATAGTCTTAATAATAAATGTGCATTCGCTATAAATGTATAATAATTTTAATTATATAATTTTTGATAGTACATTGCGATAATAAATAACTTTTTATAAGGATATAATATTATGAAAATTTTAAATTTAAGTTATCAATTAGAAAAATATAGTGTAGATATAAATAATTGTATTGATTATAATATTGCTGAGACAATTAGTTTTTTTAAAAATGAGTTTTTTGATTATTATAATTGTTTTTGGACTTTGTATAGCAATTATTATGAGGTTGATATTTCTAGAATTAAATATTTGATTTTAAATATATTTGGTTTAGAGTTTATTAATGAGAATATTGAAAATCCGAAAGATCTAATAAATAAAATTAAGCAAAAAATAGATTTTGAACATCCTATAATTATTAATGTTCCTAATTCTGTATTATTTTATTCTATTATGTATAAAAATGAAACTGTGAAATCATTCAACCATTCTATAATTATTAATGGATATGATGAAAATTTAGAAGTGATTTATATTAGAGAAAATTCTATAAATACAGAGGTTTTAAGTCAATTAACATTATCACAACCATTTTCTAAGTATATTTTAACTAATACAATGATTGAAAATATATTTATTGAAATGAAAAAGTTATTTTCTAAGGACGAAATTGAAAAAAATTTTTTTAATTATATTGTACAAAAAAATAAAATTGATATAATTGATATTAAAACGAGATTAGTACAAGAAATTTTATTGTGCTTTGGAGAAAGAGAAGATATTTTAACTAAAGAATTAGATAAAACAATTATTAGAAAATATTATCATAATTATTATAGAACAGAGGAATTTAGAAGAATAATTTTACATTCGTTTAAACCACTGTTTGATGAAATAAGAAAAATGTTAACAAATGAAACTACAAATGAATTTGATTTAGTAGTTAATTCTTATATTAGATTTAAAGAGAGTATTGTAAATATGTTAGCTAAAAATTCATTTAAATCTGCTAAAGTGAATGAGAAAAAGATAAAACAAATAAAAGCCACATTAAAAGAATATCATATAAATATATATCAATTGTTATCTTCTAAAATAGGTAAAAATGAAAACTTACACAATAAGTATAATTTAATAAAAGGAGATGTACAAATTACTAGTGATAGTGAACTTGTTAGGGGAACAAAAATTTTTAATGTTAAGAATATTTTAACTAATTCTAGAAGTAATGATAATCTTCATTTTTGGATTAGTGATAACACTATGGAAAGACATTGGGTAACGATTGATTTTTTAAAGAAAATTAATATAAATAAAATTGTAATTAAACATAGACCTAATGTGAAATATATAACAAAAAATTATAGGTTGTTATATTCACTTGACGGAACAAACTGGGAAGTATTTAAAAATGTTAAAAATAATAATTATGTTGTAAATGAATTTTTATTTAATAAAAAAATTGAATTTAGATATTTTAAAATAATAATTACTAAAGCAAATGATGGTATTGATTACAGTGCAAGAATTCAAAAAATTGAATTTTATAATTGTGATTAGAAGAGGTAATTAGTAATGAATAATTTATATTTTTATAGTAATCCATTAATTGACATTGGGTTAAAGAAAGTTAAAGAGAATATTAAAATTATTGCATCTGACAATGATTTTAAACAATGTGTTTCTATCTTAAAATGGACTTTTTATAATTTTCTTTATTTAAAAGAAGATGAAAATTATAATAATGATTATGCTTTAGAAATTATTAATTATGCAAAAATCAATAAATTAAGAGTTAACTGTCTTTGTCATGCAATAGTAATGAATGAGTTGTTATTGTCTTATGGATATAAATCAAGAAAAATATTTTGTTTTAATGATGATTATATGCCTAAAAACAATCATGTATTAGTTGAAGCATATATAGATTCGATGAAAAAGTGGGTTGTGTTTGATCCAACAGCAAATTCGTATTTTACTGATGGTAATAAGGTTCCGCTATCACTTAAAGAATTAAGTAAACTTTTTAGTGAAAATAGAATTCCTAATATAGCATATTCTAAAACGTTAAAAATTGATAATTTGCATAAAATTTTAGATTATAATGAGGATAATTATATTAAATATTTAAATAGTGTTATGTATAAATTCTTGAGCTGTTCGACTCAACATACAAAATATTTTTTAAAAGAAGAGGTTTATTATTTGCTTGTTTCCGAAAGTGATTATATCGGTATAGATTATATTGTTTGGGAGACTGGAAAAAAATGCAAAGCAAAAATTATAAAAAACGAAGAATTGTTTTGGAGATAAAAATGTATAAAAATTCTATATTTAATTATATTATTGATTTAAAAGATGAAATTAGATTATATAATTCTATAAAAGGAAAAAATAGTTTGTTAATTGCAACTGGTAGTGACTATATTAAGGTGAAAGAAATCTTGTGTAAAAAAAATTATAATTATGATTCGGCAGTTTTAAAAAAATTATATGATAAAGGTTTTATAATAAATGAAAATGTTAATGAACATTTAATTAGAGAGCAAGTATTAAATGATGTAATTAATAATAACAAGTTACATTTAGTGATTATGCCTACTGAACAATGTAATTTTAGATGTGTTTATTGCTATGAAAATCATATTAAAGGCAAAATGAGTTTAGAAACACAAGATGCGATTGTTAAATATGTTAGAAATAACATAAAAAACTACACTGGACTAAATATTGGATGGTTTGGTGGAGAGCCATTGGAAGCACTTGATGTTATTAGAAATTTATCTAATGAATTTATTAAGATTTGTAAAATAGCTAGAAAACCGTTTAAAGCTGGTATGACAACAAATGGATATAATTTGACTAAAGAGGTATTTGAGGAATTACACAGATTACATGTATATGAATATCAAATCAGTATAGATGGACTAAAAGCGAGTCATGATTCTCAGAGAAAACTTGTTGATGGTTCAGGGACTTTTGATAGAATAATATACAATATTAAAGAAATAAAAAGAATAAGTAAATTAATTAAAACTGAGATCGTTATAAGAACTAATTTTACAAAAAGAATTATTAATGAAATTGATGATTATGTTAAATTTTATGATGATTTACTAAAAAATGATGATCGTTTTAGTTTGCAAGTTAATATGGCAGGTGATTGGGGAGGAGAAGAGGTAAAGAGTATTTCTCACGACTTATTAAATGTTAGCGATTATATAAAATTATTTAATAATTTAATTAATATTCCAAATGGTATAAATTTTAATTTTCATTTACAAGAATTAACTTCTGGTGAATTTAAATGTTACGCTGCAAAGAAAAATAGTTACACTATCGGTTCAGATGGAAAAATATATAAGTGCACAGAAGCATTCGATATGCCAGAAAATAATTTAGGTTATATTTCAAAAAACGGAGAAATGATTATTGATTATTATAAAGAATCATGTTGGACGTCGATATCGCGGATATTGAATATAGAAAAATGTTTAACATGTAAGTATAGTGGTTGTTGTTTATATAGTCCATGTCCTAAAAATTCTCTTCAAAATACAAATAAAGAACCAATTTGTCCTAGAACAAAAGGAAATGTTGCTAATTTAATAAAAATTTTATCGTCTGAATGTTTTGAAAAAATATAAGGAGTAAATTTATGGATGAAATAGTATTTAATAAGATAATAAAAGCGTTTGAAAATGTAGGTTTATCAGTTGAATGCGAAGATATTAGTTTTTTAATTGAAAATGATATAAATTTACAAGATTACATTAGTGATTCATTAACTTTTATATCAGTAATAATTTCATTGGAGGAAGAATTTGAAATAGAATTTCCTGATGGAATTTCTTATTATGAATATATGAATTCTTTAAAATCTCTTATAAAATTGATAAAAGAAATTATTAGTAATTCTAATCAAGACTAACCTATGCTATGCTATATATATTAATTAAGAAAGGAAAATAATATGAAAAAAGAATTAAAAAAGAAAAAAAATATTACTACCGATGTAAAAAAAGTTAAACTTTATGGTAGTGCTGAAACTGGAAAACCAAATGTTTGTACTTGTGACAAATGTATTTGTGATAAATGTAGCTGTTAAATTATATAATTATTAAATATGACCTAATTTATTATTAGTATAGGTTAGTGCTTTACTAAAAATATCAAGGAGCGTAAATATTAATGCTAAAAAAATATAAAGAAGATTTTTCGTTAATAGCAAAATCGATAAAATTATTTGCTAACTTTGATAAAACAATTATATTATATTATGTTTTTAAAATGCTTTTGTCGATAATAGTTCCCTTTTGTTCTACATATTACTACAAAATTGCGGCTGAAATATTATTAAATAATTCAAATAAAATTATAGATGTTATGCTTGTAACTTTAATATATTTAATGATATTATTATTTAATTCAATTATTAATCAAGTGATTTTAAATATTATAAATAAGAAAAAGATTAGTGTAAATCATAAAATTAACACGCTATTAAATGAAAAAAATATTAACTCAACATATGAAAACCTTGTAACTCAAGAATTTATTGAAAAAAGAGAATTAGCAAAAAATATTCTTAAGAATAATAAAGCATTTGAACATATTGAATACTTATTTAATTTTATATCAAACATGTTTGTGGTTTTTGGAATGATATATATTTTTAAAGATATGCCATTTATTGTTTTAATTATTTTGATTTCAGTATTAATTAGCACCTTAATTACTTCTTATTTTACAAAGAAAAATAATTATCAAATGGATGAATTTGAAAGCATTCAAAGCCCTAAAACTTCATACTTAAGAAGTATAGCAAATGATTTTAAATATGCTAAGGAAATTAGATTTTTCGATATGAGCAAAGGAATTAAAACAAAATTATATAGATATACAAAAGAATCTTGTGACGCAAAACGAAAATATCATTTTACCAGTTTTATTAATGGAATGTCTACTGATATTACATATTTATTTTATAATAGTTTTATATATATTTATTTTGGTTATAAATTATTATATATGAAGGATTTAAATATATCTGATTTTGTTTATATGATAATTGCAACTACGACAATGTTTTTGAATTTACAAAGTATGATTAGAAACGTCTCATTATTAAGTGGCAATTTTATTTATGTAAAAGATTTTTTTGCATTTTTAGAATTAAATTCAGGTATGATAAATGTAGATTCTAATAAAAAAATGCCAAAAATTGAAGAGATTTCATTTGTGAATGTTAGTTTTAAATATCCTAATACAGATACATACGCATTAAAAAATATTAATTTCACTTTTAAACCCAATAATGTATATATGATAGTAGGAGAAAACGGAGCTGGTAAAAGTACAATTTTTAATTTGCTTCTAAGATTATTTGATTCATATGAAGGGAAAATATTGATTAATAATCAAGATATAAAAGATATAAATTATAATGATTATTTAAATAATATATCTACTGTATTTCAAAATATTGGATTTCTATCATTAAGTATTAGAGAAATAATTTCGAATGAAAGTGAAAAAATTAATGATGATGAAGTTTTAGATTGTTTAAAAAAGGTAGGATTAATTGATAAGATTTATGAATTAGATGATGGCATTGATAGTCAGCTTTATAAAATTTTGAATCCGAATGGTCTAGAGTTATCGGGCGGAGAAATGCAGAAATTATCCATAGCAAGAGCTTTATACAAAAAATCGCAAGTATTATTGTTAGATGAACCTAGCTCGGCTCTAGATGTTTATTCTGAAAAATCTGTTTTAGAAATAATAAAAAACAATAGTAACAATAAGATTACAATATTAACAACCCATAGATTAAATTCGAAAAATATTTCAGACTATATAATAGTTTTAGAAAAAGGGGAAATTATTGAATCTGGTAGTCATAATGATTTATATAATAAAAAAATGAAATATTATGAATTATATAACGTTCAAGCTAATAATTTTGGTGACCCAAATGAATAATTCAAAAAATTCGATTAGAATTAAAGTAAAATATATATATGAAGTACTTACTTTTTTGTGGCAAAAAAGTCATCTGCTAGTGATTTTTATGGTTATTGAATCTTTTCTAATTGCAGTAACACCTTTTCCAACTTTAATGTTAACTAAGTATACTATCGATATGATTTCGCAAGAGTATATTTTTCAAGATTATATAAAAATAGTAAGTATATTATTAATTATATCGTTTGTAATAAGTTTACTGAAAGGTCTTTTTAATCAATTAATATCTAGAGTTAAAGTATATGAAATAACATCAAATTTAGCAAATGATTTCTTTATTAAAAGTATGTATGTGCAATATTCTTTATTAAATGACAATGAATTTCAAGAAGAACGAGAATATGCTAAATCATTCATTCAAGGAGGATGCAATAGATTAATATGGAATATCAATAATTTAATTTCATTAATATTAACTATGATATTTTCTATATATTTTTTAATATCAGTAGATATTTTGTGTGTTATTTTATTACTTGGTATGGTTTTTTTTCAAAATAGGTTACAGAAAAAACAATTTGATGTCAACAGAAAAATATATAGAAATATGGTAGAAAATGATCGTAAATATAGTTATTATAATGATGCATTTTGTAACAATAATTTATTTGGGGATTTTTGGATATTTAATATTAAAAAAATAGTTAGCCTTAAAATAAATAAATATTTATTATCGAAACATGATTTAACTAATAAGCAAAATAAAAATAATATTAAATATTCACTAAGGAATAATTTTATTAATTTTATTTTTATGTTTTTAATTTATTCTATTATTTTTTTTAGTATTATATATAACAATAAAGAAATTGGGTATTTTGTCGTTGCGATTAACATTATTAATTTATTGAAATCATCTTTGTTAAAAATATCAACAACACTCAATTCATTTAATGATGATATTATATATATGAAATCTTTCTTAAATTATATGAATACAAAAAAATTGTTAGAATGCGAAGAAAATGATAAAAATTCTCAAAAAACTATTATTATTGATAATATTGAATTTAAAAATGTTTCATTCAAATATCCAAATACCGATGTATATATATTAAAAAATATAAATATAAAAATTAATAATAACCAAAAAATTGGAATTATCGGTTTAAATGGATCAGGTAAAACAACTTTTTTAAAATTATTAATAGGATTTTACGATGTTACATCAGGAGAGATTTTAATAAACAACATTAATATAAAAGATTATGACAAACGAACTATTTGGGCTTCTATGTCAGGAATTTTTCAAGATTATAAATTATTTTTTTTTAAAATTTACGAAAATATAACTTCTTTAAAAGAACAAAAAGATAATGATTTATTTCTTAATTCAATAAAGGAAGCTGATTTATCGAGCTTATTATTAAAATTACCAAATAAGGAAAATACTTATATAGGTAAAATATATGATAAGAATGGTGTAGAATTATCAGGCGGAGAATCTCAAAAAATTTCATTTGCAAGATCTTTATATAAAAAAAATGCAAGTGTTTTAATTTTTGATGAACCAACATCTGCTTTGGATCCAATTTCTGAATTTAATTTATATAAAAAATATTGTGAATGCTGTAATGAGAAAATTACTTTCTTTGTTTCTCATAGGCTATCAGTGTGTAACATTTGTGATACAATTTTATATTTTAAAGATGGAGAAATTGTTGGATGTGGTCCACATCAAAAATTACTAAATGAAAATATAGATTATAAGGAAATGTATGAATTGCAAAGAGAATCCTATTGTAGAGAAAAAAAATAAAGTAAAGGTATTAATTATAGATAGTCATATTTCAAGAAAACATCCCAAAATATTGAACGATGAGATTATTGAAATCAAAACTGATTTTATTAATGTTGACACAAGCTTAGGTCACGGAACAGCAATATATGGGATATTAAGAAAAAAGATAGAAATTGCTCAGTTCTATTCACTTCCTATAAATGATAATTTTTCTGAAGAACAACTAATTCAAGTTTTGGATTATGTGATGAATTATAATATTACTTTTGACATAATAAATATTAGTTTAGGAATATCTTTTTGTAAAAATTATACTCTTTTATATTCAGTTTGTGAAAAATTAGTTAAAAAAGGAAGTGTTTTAATATCGGCTTTTAATAATGATGGCTCCATTTCATTTCCAGCCGCATTTGATAATGTAATTGGAGTAATTTCTAGTGATAAATGTATTGCTATTGATGACTTCGAATATTATGAAGATGAAGTTTTAAATATAGGAGCTAAGGGAGGAATACAAAGATTACTTTGGAATAATCCAAAATATATATTTTTAAGTGGTAATAGTTTTTCATGTGCTTATGTTACATCACAAGCTATTCAATTTTTATATGAAGAAAAATGTGATTATATAAATTTATTGAACAAATTTAAGAAAATTTCAAAAAGCATTCATAGATATAATACAAGAAATGATTATAGTTTACTAGAATCCATCCCTTTTAGCATAAAAAAAGCAGCTTTATTTCCTTTTAATAAAGAAATTCATAGTTTATTAAGATTTAAAGAATTATTAAATTTTGATATAGTAAATGTATATGACTCAAAAAAATCAATTTATTTAGGAAGAATGGTTTCGGAAATCCTAGACGGTGTAGATAGTGATTTGATTATTAATAGTATTAAAAATTTTGATTATACAAATATTGATACGATAATCGTTGGTCACATAGATTCATTTAATAATGAAGAGGAAAAAAATCAGTTATTAATTTTTTAATTGGCCTTATTGAAAAAGGTGTAAATATATATTGTTTTGAAAACATATTGAAAACTAGTCAAAATAAAAATTATTTTTATCCTAGAATAGGTAGCGAAAATGTATTTCCATATAGAGAAGGAATGCTATATCGTATTACAACTCCAATTTTAGGATTTATGGGAACTACATCGTTTCAAGGTAAATTTACTCTACAATTAGAAATAAGAAAAAGATTATTGAAGGATGGGTACTTAGTAGGGGAAGTAGGAACAGAACCTAGTTCACTTCTTTTCTCTATGAATGCTGTAATTCCAATGGGATATAATAGTACTGTGGAAATAGTTGGAAAAGAATTAATTAATTATATAAACAATATTCTTTTTAAAATATCAAATAAAAATGTAGAAATTATCTTAGCTGGTGCTCAAGCAGGAACATTGTGTTATGATACAGGAAACTTATCAAGATTTAACATTGATATCTATAGTTATATGCTTGCTATTGATCCTGATTTTGTTATCTTGTCTTTTAATTCGTTCGATAATATAGAGTATTTGATTAAAACTGTCTCATTTATTGAAGCTGCATTTAATACTAAAGTAATTGCTTTAGTTATGTTCCCGTTAGAATTAAAGGATGGATATTTTAGTATATTTAAAGCTAAACAATATGTTTCTAACGATTGTTACCTAAATTTGAAAAGAAATTTGGAATCTAAAATTGGTATAAATGTATATAGACTGGATGATTATTATGAAATTAATAATTTATACGAACAAATTATTAAGTCCTTTGAATAATTTTTAGTACAAATTTTAAGTAAATAATACTTGATTTGTGAATTTTTTCTGATAAATTATTGTATTTATGTGATAATAAACATGAGTTTTATATAAAATATTGAGTTTTAATAATATAAATTTTATATTTTTTGGACACAATTGTATTATACCTAGTCTATATAAATTGTTCGAGGACACAATAATGTGTGGTAAATCAATATTCTAAGATAGTTAAATAGATTACCTTAGAGCTGTATATTTTAATGGATCACTATCAATTTAGTGGTCTTTTTATTTACATGAATTTAAGGGAAGCAATAATATGCATGTAGCAGAGCAATCATCTCGAGTTTGTAAAGATGGAAGTCTTCGCTGGTATGCTGGAGATACATTTTTAATAGTCTTTGATTTTCACCTACAAGATGCAAGTGGAGAGCCTGTTGAAATTTCACCTACTGATGTAGCTGAGGTGTGTTTTAGAGATTATAAAAATGAAGTAGTAGCCAAGTTTACAGAAACTGGATCAAGTGCAATAGAAGTAGGTATGACAAGCGAGATATCAGCAAGATTTAAGGCAGGTGTATACGCTATTGATGTAAGATTGAATGGAACCTATGTTACCACAATAATGCATAATAATAGGGTGGTGGTTGAGTAATGGTTATAACATACACAATAAGACTACCAGCTAAAATCATTGTATCAACAGATGTACAAATAGCATTTAAAGGAAATAATGACCACAGTAAGATGAAGAATCTAGATTATGAATCAAGTGGTCATACAGGATTTGCATCAATTGAAGAACTAAAAAAATATGCTTCAAAAACAGAGTTAGGTCAAGGCATTCCTAACGAAGACATTGAAAACATATTATGAGGTAATTAAATATGTCAAAGAAATTTTTGGATGAAACAGGGTTAACCTATTTATGGTAAACTAAAAGCATTGTTTGGTGGTAAAGTAGATAAGGTATTTGGTAAAGGCTTATCAACAAATGATTATACTACAACAGAAAAGAATAAGTTATCAGGTATTGCTAGTGGTGCTCAAGTGAATGTTATCGAAACTGTGAAAGAAAACGGTACAGCACAAACAGTATCAAGCAAAGAAATTAATATAAACGTTCCAACTAAAACTGGTGATATTACAAATGATAGTGGCTACCTTACAAGTCACCAAGATATTAGTGAAAAAAAACACTAGTAATAAAGTAACAAGCTGGGGATCAACTCCATCTAATATTAAATATCCATCAGAAAAGTTGGTAAAGAACGCTTTGTATGGAAAAGCAAGTTCAATTCATAACTGTTCAGTTATTTAAGTATCTGGTACAACTTCAGTAGGTCAATCAGCATATACTAATAGCATTCATTTTACAGGAACAGATAATGCCATTCCAACATTTTCCAATTATAATGATGTACGTGGAGATACTGTTGACTATGAAATCTTTACAGAACATAGTCTAGTAGCAATTACGAATGCGGAAATTGATACTATCCTAACACAATAGAATTATGAAGAAATATTTAGATAAAAATGGTCTAACCTACCTTATTGGTAAGCTAGACATTGGGTATGGTGGCGAGGAGGGGGTAGTGGTCTAACAAAGACCCTGCTAGCCTATGGTACACCAGTTCAGTCTATACCAGCAGGAGAAGCATACACAATAACAGGTACTACAAGAACAGTAATCCAAACATATAAATTAATTTTTGTATGTATTTGTAATATGACCAGGACTAGAAGTTACAACACTATTTGGCCCAAACAATGTAAGCGGTGACGGAATTGCATAAGGCTTTCAAAACACTTGGTGGATGATAAACACATTTGCAACTAACCCTAAAGTAACAACTCTAGGAACTTAAAATGCATATCTTTATGATTATAAAATTTACGGAATTAAGTAGGTGAGTAAAATGGATGAACGCAAAGAACTAATGAAAGAATCTTATGAAATTAGGCAATGGTTTCAAGATAACGATTGGAAAGTAAACAAAAGATACTTAGGAGAATGGACAGAAGATGATCCAAGATGGGTTCAATACTTAGCAGATCGTGAAGTAAAACGAGCAAGATTAGATATTATAAATTATATTTTAGGAGGAGAATAAGATAAATATACTATCATTAATAAATGTTCCAATTATAGCAACAGTTGTATATTGGACAATAGAACTAATTAAATACACTACAAATAATAGTGAAAAGATTAAAAGATTTACACCTCTAATAGCAGCAATACCAGGAATCATATACGCAGTATGCTGCTTTTATTTTGTGCTAAATATCGTTCCAACTAATAACCTAATAGTAGTAATAGTGATAGGTGCATCAACAGGACTATCAGCTGTAGGTATTAATCAAACTATCAAGCAACTTGGAAAGAGTGATAAGAATGAATAAAGATTAAGTTGCTATAATTCAAGCCATAGTAGAAATGCTGTGGCTTGATAAGCTTATACACTATTACAAATATTGCTAATGAAATTAGATATCATTTAAGACCTTTGTTAATCCTAAAATAATTGTTGAAAAACACGATAGTTTTATTGCTATTAAAGTTGGGGTAATAGGATATTATAAAAGATGTTATGATCAGGATTTAGAAATGACACAAGAAAAATTAGTGTATTACTTAAATAATAAAAATATAAAAATGTGAAACAAAATGAAAAAAAGTTTCACATTTTCTATTTAAATATGATATAAGAAAAAAAGTTTCCCGACTTTTACAGTTGTTATGCGACAAAATAGCTTTTATTAATATAAATTGTGTTTTATTGATAAAAATATTAAAATATTAACATGTTTTTAAGGATTATTTCTATAATTCCTCTTTTTTTACCAAAATTCCCTATAAGAATTATACACGTATAAAGGTGATTTATATGGCTAAACTAATCGAAGTTAAAAATGGTAATGGTATTACTTATTTATACACTAATAAAACTACTTGGGATAAAGAAAAGAAAATATATAAA
>CAZFLS010000011.1:0-14849 GCA_964518815.1 uncultured Candidatus Peribacteria bacterium | reverse complement strand
ATGTATTACACAATTCCAAAATGGATTAACACGAAAATTTGGGCCATTGCAAAAAAATTCAATATCATCTGTTGTAAATCATTTTAAATGAAATGTTACCAAATGATGCCATAAAATCAATCAGGATTTTTCCTGGCAACCACGGTTTTATGATCACATTATCCGTAATGAACAGGAATTAAATAGAATTCGACAATATATTATTGATAATCCCAAAAAATGGGGTAATGACAGAAATAATAAAATAGATTTGTGGATTTAAATTCATATTATTTATTGAATATTTTTTATTTGTTTGTAATTGTACCAAATCATTTTCACGGGATTTTGGGTATTGATAATCATCATCGTAGAAACGCGCATCATCGTAGAAACGCGCATCATCGTAGAAACGCGCCGCGGCGCGTTTCTACGTAATAATACGTTCAATACAAACAATGCATTCAATATTAATGCAATAACAAAAAATAATAAAATTAATCGTTTCCAAAATCAATGATGGCATACGATTTCATCAATTGTGGGATCATACAAATCAATTTGTGCAAAAACAATTCGAAAAATCAATCCGGATTTTTCCTGGCAACCCAATTATCATGAACATATAATTCGTAATGAACAGGAATTAAACAGAATCAGACAATATATTATTTACCCCGTGAAATTTCACGGGGTAAATTGGTGAAAGGACAGAAATAATAAAATAGGTTTATGGGTTTAAAATACAAAAATCAATCTAATCTATTTTATAAATCTTCACATAATCTATAATATCGTTCCATTGTTTTTCTCATTGTTTATTTCAAATATTTATATGATCATCTAAATAATAACTTCCTGTACCAGATATATTATAAAGAATGGAGTTATTTTTGTTTATTATTTGTAATATTCTTCTCTTAGTTCAATCTACAGTAACTTGTACATTATATAATTCATTATTCTTTAATCATAAATTAAATATAGTTCATGTGCCTATTTGTTTATTATTATTTCAATCATAAAGATTTAACGAAAAAATATCTAATAATAAGTTAAGATTAGTATTAAATAAATAATATGGTTTTGTTAAATCAGGAATTCTCTTCAGCGCCGCCCCTCTCACCCCCATCTCAATCACAAACTTATCTTTCAATCACAAAGCACGCATGTCGTATTTTATAAAAGCGCCGGTTAAGGTTCATATGAATATTCATCAGTTATTTCTATCTAATTGAAAATACGAAGATCCGGAGTTGTAGTATAGCGCTCATAAACTTTCGATCATTTCTATTGGTCACTTTTTTCAAACACCATCATTTTCTTCTCCTCAATCACAACCGCTCGTAAAAGTTCAACTGTTTGTATCAAATGTTGGGTTGCATGAAAAGGTTGTAGTTGATAATGCAGGTTTTGAAATTCTATTAGTATTAATTGTATTTAAAGGTAAAGAATACTCTTGTAGTGTTCATACTACTCCACTGCTCGACATTCATAAAACATAACTATCTTTTGTATACATAAAAATATCTCAGGATTTATTGTATGGTGCATAGGCTACTAGATTTTCATCTTGACATCCAAAAGTAGCAAATTTTTCTTTTCATTTTGGGCATTTAACTTCTTGCTGATTATTTTTTTGATTCAAATCATTTGTGGTCAAAGCAGTAGGTTTAAGTCAAATATCCAAAGTTTTTGGTGCGCTGGAAATATTTAAAATATTACTATTAGAAGTTCCGTCTACTGTATTTCATGAATAAAATAATTGTATTTTTAAGTTGTTACTTCAGGTAAAACCTGTAATATTTTCTAGTTTAATAATTCAAGATCAAGATGAAATTATGATTCCGGTTTTATAATTATTTTCTCATGTTATTTCAATATAATTTGCTCATTTATTTTCTATATCTAGGCTTATAGATGAATTAGTAGAATCTCTAGCAAAATTTAATATATTTGGAATAATTGATGAATTTAAAGGTATGGTAGGAGTTATTACTTCATTTACTGTGTTTTGCTCTATATTTCAAGTTGATGTTTCTGTTTCTGGTGGCAATTCTCAATCTACAGATTGTTTTTCAATATTAAGAAAAATAGGTTTTTCTCCTGATTTTACTTCCATGTAGGATTTATTTGAAGTTGGATCAATATAAAATCATGTTGAAGAAGTAGAAAACGCTGTGTCAGAACCTGTAAATGATTCAAAATAATCTGAATCAGATTCTTCATTTATTTTCTTTTTTTGAACTTCTAGTTTTCATTCAATTAAATTAATACTTCATGATGATCAAAAATTGGTCATTCAAAAAATTGTTCATCTTACTGTTGCAGATGCATTACTTGTTTCTAGGGTAAAATCTGAATCTTGTTCTAGCTGTGGTGCTTTTACCCAGATTTCACCGAGCATTAAAGCTAATTTTATTTTAGTTATAATGTTATTATCTTCTTTGTATTTAAGTTCTTTAAATTCAAGTGTACTTTGTCATGCATTATTTCACAAAATTAGTTCGCTTCAATCTGATAAATAAATTTCTGCTAAAGATCAAGTATCAACGGTGATTTGATCTCATTCTACGATTTCTCTAGTTGGATCGTTTGGGTTATTTAAGGTTATAGATCAAGAATAGAAATTAATTTTTCAAGTAAGTTTTATTTCGTGAGGATTATAAGGCAAATATTTGTCGGATCAATTTATTACAAAGTTTGGTCAACTATATTCTTTTACAAGTCAAGATAAATCTTCTCATGGATAATTTCAATTTAAATATCAGAAATAACTTCATTCTTTGTTTAAAGAAGTTGCGAATTCGTAGGCAAGTAAATTATTTGTAGTTTTGCTGTATGCATAAAAATTTTTGGTTTGAGGATCTAGAGGAATATAATTCATAAATTGTTTTGGGAAAGTATTTGTAGTCACAAAGCCGCTTACTCAGTATGATCAAGTAAATCCGTGAGTATAAGTACCATCTTCATCATAATATTGTTTGTTTCAGTTTGGTTCTGGATAAGTTTTGTTTACTTCATAATATGATTCTATAGTATTTTTTAATGTATCAAGATCTGCTGATCTTCGGGCATTGTACTGAGTAAGTTTATAGTTTTCATTATATGTTACAGCAATAATTCATATAACAAGAATAATAGCAAGTGTGGTGAGAATTTCTACTAAAGTAAAACCACGTCTGAAATTAATCGATCGTTTCATAATGAAAAGTAAGTGATAAAACAATCGTATTTTAGATTATTTAGGTCTGAAAGTCAAATAAAAAGTTAAGAGTTGAGAGTTGAGAGCTAAGAGTTGAGAGTTGAGAGTTGAGAGTTGAGAATTGAAAATTGAGAATAACCAGAGAATTTGGGGATTAAATTTTTTATTATCTAAAAAATATTTTAGAAAACACAAAAACCTCGTCTTGTCATTCCTCTGCTAGCAAGCAGAGGAATCCCTTTTTTAGAAGTAATTATTATTAGTTTTTTTATAAATCTATCTATTCTGTATTCGTACTTTTTTAATTTGTTTATCTTCTCTACTAAAAGTAATGTCATTTCAAAATGTAACTAAGTGGAGTTGAGAAATTGCTTATAAGTTGGTTTTAAAGTAAAGTTTTACTAATTCGAAAGTAGAGGGATCCTCGCTTCGCAAGGATGACAGATTAGAGAGAAACTCTCGACTATGCAAGGATGACAGACTGGAGGGAAAAATCTAGACTATGTTATGAAATGATAAGAAAGTATTTTCCGGTTTCGTAGATAACACATACTCAGGATTGTATAAAAATTTATACATCCCTCCAGATTTTCGGGTTATGCCGAAATTGCTTATAGGTTGGTTTTAAAGTAAAGTTTTACTAATTCGAAAGATGAAGGGATCCTTCCGCTAGCTAGCGAAGGATGACAGAATGAAATAATAATATCACTATTATTACAATAAAAAGATTATTGATTAAAAATAAACTATAAATTATATATCTAAAGATTTTAAAATAATGCTATTTTTTAATTTAGTTATTAAAGTATTTAATTTAATAAATAAAATAAAATGTTGATTTTTTTAAAAAAAACATATAATATGGATGAGTTACCCCCTATTAAATATAATATTAATTTTATAAATAATATGCACTATAATGATTTTGTATCGTATATTAATTGAAAATTTAATTTAATTACTGATAACAATAAAAAATTAAATTATTTAAGAGAAGAATTACAAAAAAATATTTTATTTTCAATTTATTCAAGAGAAAATAATTTATATTTTTTATGATGAACTAATTTAAGAATTTGTTATAAATTAGATAGATTTTCAGAAGATTTAGATTTTGCATTAAATAAATCAGATAAAAACTATCGAATTGAGGACACTTTAAAATTTATTTTAGATGATTTTATTAATAAATATTGATTTATTATTTCTTCAAAAGTATGAAGTATTGATACAGTTCAAAAGGTTTATTTAAAATTTTCTTCAATTTTATATGATGTATGATTAGGTCCTTTAAAATCGGAAAATTTATTAATTAAATTAGAAGTTGATACAAACCCTGCACTTTGATCGGAAAATTGAAGTGAAGTTATTAAAAGTTCATTTTGACCTTGTTTGATTAAAAATCAAAATATTAATTCAACATTTTCTTGAAAAATTTGAGCTTTATTATTAAGAGAATATATTAAATGAAGAGATTATTATGATATGTATTGGTATTTGAATAATTTTTCTCATAAAAAATTCAATCTTCTTTATATCCAAAATATTATTAGTCAATATAATTTAAATAATAATAAAGATATCAAAGTTCCTCTTAATCATAAAGAGGCTTTAAATATGGTTTTATCTAAAATTGAAAATACTGATTATGAAAAAGTAAAATCAGATTTGATTAGATTTATTTCTTGGGATAAGGATATAATAAATGTCTTTTTTAGTAATTATAAAGATACTATGTTTAAATTAATAAAAGATTATCATAAAAATATAGAATGAAACTCAAATAATAATTTTAGATTATAAATAATTAAATATGCTTAAAGAAAAGATTGAAAATGTTAAAACAGTTGTTGATTTTGTAAATTCAAGTGATTTAAAAAAAATTACTGAAGATAATAAAGTATTGTATAAAATTAATTATATTAAATGAGTAAATAGACTAAAAAGATGATTATATTCTTTAGATAATAATACAAATTCTCTTAAGGTTGCAAATGTACTTGTAAAACCTTCATATATTTCTTTAGAAACAATTCTTTCTTACAATTCACTTATTCCTGATGCAGTAACTTCTTATTTATCGGTAACTATTAATTCAACAAAATCTTTTAAAAATAAATTTTGAGCTTTTTATTATTATAACATTAAAAAAGAATTATATTTTTGATATAAATATGAAAATGACGTATTTGTTGCCGAAAAAGAAAAAGCCTTATTAGATTATTTTTATTTAAAATCAAGCAGTCTTAAATTAACAATTTATGATTATAAAAATATCGAAAAAGGTAAATATTCAACTAAATGATGTATTAACTCAATGAATTGGTTTAAAGAAGAAAGATTTGAAAATTTAGAGATTCTTGATTTTAAAAAACTTGTAGAGTATTCAAAAAGATTTAATAAAAAAACATACTATATGACATTATTATTAATTAAATTTTTTAATAGTTATGAACAAAAATTTAGAGAAATTTCTTAGATGACTTGAAGAAAAATCAAATTTTTTACTTATTGATTTAGAGGCCAATTCACAAAACGAAGGCTTTCAAGACGGTATAATTTTAGAAACGATTCAAATTTGATTTATTGTATTTGATTATAATTTTCAAATTTTAAATAAATGATCAATTTTTATAAAACCAAGATTAAATTCAAAACTTTCAGATTTTATTAAAGGATTAACTTGAATCAAACAAGATAGTATTGATGCTTGATTAAGTTTTAAAGATTGACTAGAAAAAATGGTTTGATTAATGAATAAATATAATTGTTCATATATTCTGTCTTATTGAAATTATGACATGAAACAATTTTTTAGTGATTGTAAAATTAATGAAATTAGCTATCCATTTTTTGAATGAGATACTTGGCATTTCTCAAAACATATTAATATCAAAAATGCTTTAGCTTCAAAGTTAAATATTAAAGAAAAATGAATGGAAAATCTTTTAAAATATTTATGATTAAATCTTGAATGAACTCATCATAATTGAGAAGATGATTGTTATAATATTTTACAATTAATTAAAAACCAATTTAAGTAGTAAGTTAAAATAGATTTGAAAATTGAGAGAAGAGTTAAGAGCTAAAAGTTGAGAAATAAGAATTGAAAATTGAAAATTGAGAGTTGAGAATTAAATTGTAGAGAAAAGGCTTTTAATAAGTCAAAAAAATTTCTAATTTCTAATTTTTAATTTCTAATAAAATTTCAAATTTTTTAATTATAAATGTTAAAATGAATTACTACGATAACATAGCATTTTAACATTGAATTATTAATTATTTCATTAGTAATTAGTAATTTGTTATTAGAAATTATAATAAATATAAGGCATTTTACTTAGATTTAAGAGATACATTATAGTGTGTCTATACAAAATCAAAATGATAAATTATTAATCAATTACTTTAAATAATTCTTCAATTGTTGTTTTTCATCTCATGGCTTTAAGTACACCGTCTTCACGCATAAGTATAAAATCTTGATTTCTAGCTTCGGCAAGTATTTCTTCGGGACTAGCTCAAGATCTGATTAATTCTCTTACTTTTTCATTAAAGCTTAATACTTCATATATTCATATTCTTCATTTAAATCAAGAATATCCACAATGTTCGCATCATTTTCAATAATAAAGTTTAAATCAATCTTTTTTTGCTTTTGTTACAGCTTCTATTCAAATATCTTTCATCATCCATTTTATAATATCATTTTGTTCATTTGTAGCTTCAGCACTTTCTATACAATTAGTACAAATTTTTCTTACTAATCTTTGTGCTATAATTATATCTATTGATGAAGATAAAATATATGGAGCGACTCAAATATTTATAAGTCTTTCTATAGTTTCTGAGGCACTTTTTGTATGTATAGTAGTAAGAACTAGATGTCATGTCAAAGATGCTTGAGCTGCGATTTGTGCGGTTTCAAAATCTCGAATTTCTCATACCATTACCACATCGGGATCTTGTCTTAATAGTGCTTTTAATCATGTTGTATAAGTATATCATTTTTTTTCATTTACCTCTGATTGTACTACTTGAGGAAGTTCATATTCTATTGGATCTTCAAGTGTTATTATCTTTTTTTCTGTTGTATTTAAAATATTTAACATACTATATAAGGTAGTAGTTTTTCAGCTTCAAGTAGGTCATGTTACAAGTATCATTCAATTTTTTTTATTCAAACTTTTATCAATAAGGTGTTTTGATGTCCACATTAATCAAAGCTCATTTATTTTTGGTATAGAATTAGTACTATCAAGTATTCTACATACGACATTTTCTCAAAATTTTACTGGAAGTGTAGAAATACGTACGTCAATTCTTCATTCTTCATCAATTATTTTATATTTTCAGTCTTGAGGAATATCTGTAATATTTAATTTTAGATCTGATTTATATTTTAATCTTTCTAAAATTAGCTTGTATTCGGCTTTATTTAATGTAAAAATATTTGTTAAAAGTCAATCTATTCTAAATCTTACTTGAACGTTATTTTCATTTTGTATATCATAATGAACATCGGAACCTCAAAAAGATAGTGCTCATTTTGTTATAATAATTAAAGCATTATCTGAATTTTGAGATTTATTTAGAATATCTTTTACTTCCGATCCAAGATTTTCAAATTTTTCTGATTTAAAAATAATATCTTCCTTCATTAAAGAACCTTTTACTTTTTTAAATTCTTCTTCATTTTTAATTTCCATATTTATTTATTTTTATAATTTTAAATTTACATATATTTTTATCTGATTATAATCGTACCATATTTTTTTAAATTTTGCAATTAGTTTGCTTAATTGAAATAAAAAAACCTAGCTAAAATATTTTTTAATAATTACTATGATTAAAATAATTTTTCTTATTACATACATAGTACTTGTAGTACTTATCCAAATATTTATAGAAATTAGATTAAAAACTATTTTAAAAAGACATCATGATAAGGTGGAATGATGATATGGTTCTTATTGAATATATTTGCTTTATAGAAGGCAAAGAGTGGTAATATATTTTTTTACAATTATATTGTTTTCCTTAAATATAATGCTTATTATAACTTTACTTTAACTTAATTATATGGCATTTTTAGAACAAAAAGAATTCACAATTATTACCAAACATTATGTAATGATTTTTATATGAGTAATTAAGTTAATTTTTTTTATATTTTTATCTTTGATTTTATACTATATAGCTGTTAAATATAGAAACATTTTTTGAGAAGATATTGTAAAAATTATTTTTTTTCCTCTAATATTTGTGATAATTAATTATGCATTTTTTAGAATAATACTTCAATTTATTTTTTATTATAATAATCTTATTATTATTTTAAAAGATAAAATAATAATTTTGAAAAGTTCTTTGGTTATTAGAGATGATACAGAAATTATTAGTTTATGGAAAGTTACAAAAATTGATGTGTATAAAAATGGTTTTTTTAAAAATATACTTGATTATTGAAATTTGGTTATAGAGATGCAAAGAAGTGAAGTAAAAACCATTCATTTTTTACCAAAACCTCACAAAGCTATTCAAATAATAAGAGATAAAACTATTTATGGTTCTATTTTATCTAGATGAATAGTAGCAGGTTCGGAAGAAAAAAATTTAGAGTCTTTAAAAATAGATTAATATGTCATTTATAATGAGAAATGAAGGTTTTATTTGTGAATATTGCAAAAAGAAAATAAAACCGCATGGATCTTGATCAGCAAGAAATCATTGTCCATTTTGTTTTTACTCTAAACATGTAGATTTGAATTTTCCAGGTGACAGATTGTCTGATTGCAAGGAAATGATGGAACCAATTTGAATTGATTATAATGGGAAAAAAGGTTACATGATAAAACATAAATGTATAAAGTGCGGTAAAGAAAATATAAATAAAATTGCCCCAGATGATGAATTTGTTGAGTTTATAAAAAAGTCATATATTAGTACAAAGTACAAAGTCATCTAGTTATCTAGTACAAGGTTTATTTTAAATTATTTATTAGTTTTTAAAATATATAAATGAAGAATTTTTTAGCAAAATATAAAATTAAAAAATCTGAAAATATTATTGTCGCTTGTTCTTGATGAAGCGATAGCATGTTTTTGATTCACGAATTAGTTAAAGTTAAAAACAAAAAATCTTTAATTATTACTCACTTTAATCATAATTTGCGAGCAAAAGAGAGTAATCGTGATGAAAAATTTGTTGTGGATTATTGCAAAAAAAATTGATTTTTTTGCGAAGTATGAAAGGGAAATATCAAAAAATTATCAAAAGAAAAAAAAATATGAATTGAGGAAACTGCAAGGCTTTTCCGATATGAGTTTTTAAAAAAAGTAAAAGAAAAATATAATGCAAGATTCATTTTTACAGCTCATCATTTGGATGATAAAATTGAAACATTTGTATTTAATTTAATTAGATGATCAAAACTTACAGGTCTTATTTCTATTGAAGAAAAAAATGGCGATATTTTGCGACCATTACTCAAAATTTCTAAAAATAAAATACTGGAAGAGTGTAAGAAAAATAATATTTCTTATATTGAAGATTCATCAAATAAAAGCGATAAAGTACTAAGAAACTATATACGAATTCATATTATTCCACATTTTAGTAAAATAAATTCAAACTATCAAATTGCCTTTAATAGATTGATGGATTATTTTTGAGAACTCAAATCTTATTTTGATTTAGAAATAGAAAAGATTCTAATTAATAATAGTTTTGAAATAAAAATATTTTCAAATTTTCCTGAATTTATGCAAAAAGAATGTATTCGTTATATCTATGAAAAAGCAAATTCTTGAACTATTGGTTTATCTGAATGAAATATTACAGAAATTATTCGTTTCATAAATGATAAATGAAATCATACAATAAAAGAGATAAAAAAAATGAAATTGAAAAAGATTAATGGAAAAGTTTATATTTATGAATAGAATTAAGGATAATAGGTATAATAAATTTATCAGATAAATCCTACTCCTAAATAAAAAATTTCTAATTTCTAATTATTAGTTTCTAATGATTTGATATTAAAACGTTTGAAAAATTTTATTAAAAAATTTCAATATATTTTTATTTCATCTTTTCAAGAGCTTCTTCTTTAGTATTTGCTGAAAGTATAATTTTAAAAATTCATGCCATATCTAAAATATCTTCAATATTTTTAGAACAATTTACAATATACATTATTCATGACTTTTTTTCTGTATTTTCAAACATTTCATAAAGACATCAAAGAAATTTTGAATTAATATAATTAAGTCATCATAAATCATAAATAACTTTTATTCATGAAAAAGTAGAAAATATATATTTATTTATATTATCTGCGTTAGTTTCATCAATTTCTCAAGATAGATAATAAATATAAACATCATTTATTTTTTCATATCTTATGTTTTCCATAATTATTATTTTTAATTATTAAATTATTTTTTAACTTTTTGTAGCTTATTAACAATCATTTGTTGGAATATGGTAAATATTGTACCAATAAGCCAATATATTCAAATTCAAGTTGGTACAAAATAAGCAGTAAAAGCGATCATTATAGGCATTCACCAAAGCATAAATTTATTCATTATATCTGGATCTGGCATAAATTCTGAAACCGGATCATCAACAGATTTATCTTTTGTAATTATTTCTCATTTATCTTTCTTTTTTGTATGAACAGTAAGAGATAATTTAGTTTGAATCCATTGTGTAACTCATATAGTTAAGCCAAGAACTCATCACACTATTCATCATGTTATCATTAAATTAAGTCAAAGAAAATGTGTATTTATTGCTGATATATCAAAATTTTTTAATGGTGTATAAAGATAATGATAATTTGAAGTATCTGTAATACCAGAAATAACCCAATAAAGCACTATTAGAAGTGGGAATTGTATAAGAAGTGGAAGGCAGGATCCTAGAGGATTAACTCATTCTTTTTTATAAAGTTCAAGTAATTCCATTCATATTTTTGCTTGATCATTTTTGTATTTTTTTTGAATTTCCTTTATTTTAGGTTGAATTTCATTCATTTTTTTACTATTTACAAGAATGTGATACTGAGGGACAAGAAGAATAATTCTTATTATTAAAGTTACTATAATAATGGCAATTCATAAATTATGAGAAGGTAAGAAACTTATTAAAAAAACAAAAAAATTATATACAGGAGCATAAAATATATTAGAAAATAAATTATTAAAAAATCATTTTTCACTTTGAGTATAATTTGTAGAATATAATTCTTTGTCTAAGGTTAGATTAAAGCTATATTGTCATGATATAAAGAATAATTTTGATAAGCTATCGAGTTTGAAAGAATATTTTGTGTTAGCTTTTATAACTTCATCTTTACAAAAAGAAGATGGAATTTGTTCAATTTTTTTAGAATCTTTAAATATTTGAAAGTTTGAACAAGTATTGAACTTTATTTCTTTATTAGTGTTATTATCTAGCTCTAATACTGGCATATTTGGTACAGTATAATCATTTTTTAATGTTTTTAGAAATATTCAAGTTTTTTGTACTTCTTTTTCTGTTTTATTTGGAAAGAAATAATTAAAAACAAGCATTGAAATTATAAATACAAGAAGGATATTAAGTAAACGATGTTGCATTTTAAATTAATAGGTTAATAAATTAAAAGTTAAAAGTAAAGCTAGAGACGTGGCATTACCACGTCTGTACTTAAGAGACGAGGCATTGCCTCATCTGTACAAGTTTTGTATATTTGGCAATTAGAAATTTAATATACCTTTTATTTTTTAAAAATGGTTTTTAAAAGAAATAAAATATCATTTTCAAATCATAATATATTCTCTTTATCTTTTTTATCAAAAATTTTTCATTTTTTTGGTACAAAAACTATATCACAACTTCATTTATTTATAAAATTATAAGATATATCATACATTTTTCTTCTAAAAAAATTTCTTGAAACTGCAGTTTTTGTGTTTTTTTTACTTAAAAATATTGCAAAACGATTATATCATAAATTGTTTTTTATAACATTAGCAATAAAACTATAAGAAAAAAAAGGTTTTTTAAATTTCAAAACCTTTTTAACTTCTTTTTCTTTAAGTCTGTAAATTTTTTTTATCATAACAATTTATCCTAGCTTTAGGAATTATGATATTCTAAATTTTTCGCTAGATCAAGGATATCTAACAACTTTGGCAGTTCATCAAGCTATAATATGAAGTTTTGATTTTCATCTTGTTTTTTTAACTTTTCTAGGATAACTAACTGCAAGCTCATATCTTCATTTTCTTCTTCTATTTTTAAGAACTTTTTTTCAATCTGCAGTTAAAGATCTCTTTAAAAAGCCATGAGTTCTAAGTCTTTTTCTTTTTTTAAGTTTGCCTAACATTTTAGTAAGAATTAAGAATTAAGAATTAAGAATTAAGAATTAATAATTTAAAGTAAAACTTATTCATAAATTTTACTTTATAAATCATAAATCTTAATATTAGTGGGAAGATTTTATAAAAAAATCGGAAAAAGTCAAAACTTTTCTTTGACGACTTTTTCTTTGGTAAATTAATAAAAAATAAGTTTTAATTTATGATTTTTTGTTTTAGAAATTTAAATACTTTTTAACAGCATTTTTATAAGATTCTACAGTTTTTTCTTTTCACATTAATTTTTTAATTCTAGGGTAGATTTTTAAAAATTTATCTAAATCCTTTTCTCAAAAATTCAATCAAGTATGAACAATCAAAGCTGCTTCTTTTAGACTAATATCCATAGTTTTTGTTAAATGTCTTAAATAAAAACATGTTCATATTATTTGATCGTTTGGATTTTGTATATTTAATCATAGTCAATATGACTCATTGATATCTTTCCATATTTCTTTACTAATTTGTGACAATCAATAAGTTCCAGATTCTTTATTTTGTTTGGATCGATCGAAATTGCTTTGAAGTTCAAAAACTTTTAATAAAATTTCTTCAGGAATTTTATATTTTTCTGTTTCTTTCTTCAATGTTTCTCAAAATTCTTTCATAAAACTATTTCTTTTTTTTCAACTTTTTTCATTATACATATTATCATCAGCTTCTGATATTAATTCATCAATTGTTTTTACATGAGGGTTATTAATGGTTTTTTTTGGTCTGGAACTAAATCACATAGAAGCTTCTAATTTCATTTCTTCTGAGAAGGATAATGTAGTATTTTTCATAGCTTCTCTCATTTTATCTATACGTTCTTTAATAATTAAATCTTGTTCTTCATCTGAACAATTAGTCAAAAAAATTACCCAAAACTCATCTCAACCAACTCTTGCTACAATATCATCTGAACGAGAATTTGCTTTTAAAATATCTGCAAATTTTATCAAAGCCTCATCTCATGCATTATGTCAAAAATTATCATTAATTGGCTTAAGGTTATCTAAATCAAAAACTGTTACAACAACTCAATTTCTACTTTGTTCCAAGTAATCTTTGTTTATAACTACGTAATCTCTGTTATATAAGTCTGTTAAATTATCCTTCAAACGATTTGTAATATCCTTAAAAAATATTATAGCAGCATCAGATTCTACTGTAGGAATTATTGTACATTCATATGTTATATTTTCAATTACAATTTCTTTAATAAAATTTTCATTATTCTTAATGGCTTCATAAAAGTTTGTCTTTAATTTATCGATAGTATTTTTAATATCATTATTCATTGGTAATTCCGGATCAGATATTTTTTTCATATTAATTCTTCCAAAGCAATATTATTACACTTTTTTAAAAGTTTAGAATTTGCCCATTTTATATTTCATGTTAGATCTAAAGTTACTATTAATGAGTCACTTGAATTCAAAATTAATTTTAGTAATTCATTAGTTGTTTCTAATTTTTTTTGTAATTCTTTTTCATTTTTTTCTAATCATTTTTTTTCAGTTATATCCTCTATTATTCAGTCAATTTGAACAATATTTCATTCTTCTGATAAAATTGCTGTTGTTGTAAGGGATACTATTATAATTTCTCAATTTTTCTTTTTAAATTCTATTTCTTTACCTTTTATTGATTTACCTTGTTTTAATTTATTTATAATTTGTACTCTGTCAGCAGGATTATTATATATATCTATAATTTTAATTTTTGAAAAATCATTAATAGACTCATATCCAAGTATTTTTATCATTGCAGGGTTAACATGTTGAAAAAAATCATTAGGATTCTCAATACTTCTAAATATTCAAACATTTAAATTATTTACAAGTGATCTGTATTTATCTTCACTTTTTATGAGTGCTTCTTCAGATAATACATTTTCTGTAATATCTTCAAATGATCAAACTATACACATAATATCGTTTGAACTATTTCGAACAACACTAGCAGATACTTCAACATAAAAATCAGTTCAATCTTGTTTTTTTGTTTTTATTCTTCATTTCCAATTTCATTTTTTTATTAAAATTGGTAAGATTTTTTGTACTTCTTTTTTATCATACCAAAAATCATGAATATACATTTTTAATAATTCATTTTTATTATATCAAAACATTTTATTAAAAGAATCATTTGTATAAATTAATTGTAATTCTGAATTTATAAAAACAACTCCATCTACAGACGTCTCTATAGATTCTTTAAATACAGTTAATTTTTCTTCTTTCTTTTTTTCATTAGTTATATCAATTAC
>CAZFLS010000010.1:0-15802 GCA_964518815.1 uncultured Candidatus Peribacteria bacterium | reverse complement strand
AAAAATAATAATGAATTAAAAATAAATTTAGATATTTTTGATAATAATTTAGAAAAAAAATGTTTACATATAGTAAAAAAATATTTTGAACAAAAATATTGAATTATAAGAGATAATTTGACTTTTGAAGAATTAATTTCTTTTGAAAAAGATCAACACAAAAAAGTGATCATCGAAAATATATTTAATCTTTTAAGTGAAAAATTATATGCTGATCGTGAAATAGATAAAAATAAATTAATAGAGTTAATTAAACAGTTGATTTAATCAAGATTTAGATTTTAAAGTATTATATTGTTTGTATAATGAAGTCGAAATCAAACATTAGCATAAAGTACAAAGTACCTAGTTATCAAGTTATCTAGTACAAGGTAAAGTAAAAAACCAAAATAAATTTAAGAAAATTTTTAATTTATAAATTATCAAAATGATTGTTATCATAATTAAGCAATCAATTAAGTAATCAAATTAATTTGCGATTTTGAAATTTTTTTATAGAATAAGCTACACTGTTTTACTTTATTAAATATTGATTATGCTAGATAAATATGAGCTTGTAATGTGACTTGAAACTCACGTTCGAATCAAATCAAATACCAAAATGTTTTGTAGTTGTAAAAATGCAGTAGAGCTTGCTTCGGAACCAAATATAAATACTTGTCCTGTTTGTATGGGATTTCCTGGAATGCTTCCCGTACTTAATGAAGAAGTTTTAAATTTAGCTGTAAAAGCCGCTCTTGCTATGAAATGTAAAGTAAATGATATTTCTAAATTTGATAGAAAGTCATATTTTTATCCTGATCTTCCGATGGGTTACCAAATTACTCAACTTTACTCTCCAATATGTGAACATGGGGAAGTGAAGGCTTTTGTGAATTCTTCCTTAAAAACTTTTCACATTCATAGGATGCATATAGAAAATGATGCCTGAAAATTAATACATGCATGATCAAAAACCCTTTGTGATTATAATAGAGCAGGAAGTCCTCTTATGGAAATAATTACTGAACCTGATTTTCATAGTAAGGAGGATGTATTAGAATATTTAATAGAATTACAAAAAATTATGAGATTTTGTGGTTCATCTGATGCAGATATGGAGTTGGGACAATTACGATGTGATGTAAATATTTCAATAAGATTAAAATGAGAAACTAAGCTTAATAATAGAGTAGAAATTAAAAATTTAAATTCTTTTGCTTCAATTGGGAGAGCAATTGATATTGAATTTAAAAGACAAATAAAAATATATGAAGAATGATGAAAAATAAATCAAGAAACAAGATGATGGGATGATGAAAAATGAGTTAGCAATCCACTTAGAAGCAAAGAAGATGCCATGGATTATAGATATTTTCCAGAACCAGATTTACCACCACTAGTTATTTCAAAAGAATATATTGCAGAAAGAGATGTTTATAACGAGCTTCCAATTGATAGAAGATTGAAATATTTAAATGATTTTAAACTTCAAGAAGATGATGCTAGAATTCTTTCAAATGAAAAATGAATTTCTGATTATTTTGAAGAATTGGTAAAATTAACTTGAGATCCAAAAAAATCTTGTTCTTACATTACTACTGTACTTTTGAGTCATTTTAAGGGTACAGAAGAAGAAATCAATTTTAAAAATTTAAAATTTGATGTAAATGAGTTAGCTACAATTATTGATTTGGTAAATAAAGATGAATTATCAAGTACTAATGCTAAAGTTGCAATAGAGGAATTATTTAATAAAGGATGAAAAACAAACGAGGTTATTGAAAGATTATGATTAAAACAAACTAGTGATACAGAAGCTTTGGAAGAAATAGTTAAAAAAATAATTGATACAAATCCATTTCAAGTTGCAGAATATAAATCATGAAAAATAAATCTTTTTTGATTTTTTGTGTGATTATGTATGAAAGAGAGTAAAGGGCAGGGTAATCCTAAAATTTTCAATGAAATATTAAAAAAATATTTAGATTAAATTTTTAGACTTTTTAATTTCATATTTAATAAAATAAATTATAAAATGAAAAAAATACTACTTTTAATCTTACAAAAACTTGCATTAAATGTAATAAAAAAACATAAACCTTTCGTAATTGGTATTACTGGTACGGTAGGTAAGACTACGGCCACACATTTTATATATGATTTTATGCGATGTTTGAAATGATCTTCAGTGTATATGTCTGAATTTGATTATAATTGAGAGTTTTGAATTCCATTAACCATACTTCAATCAAAATCCGCAAACAAAAATATTTTTTTATGGTTAATAATTTTTATTAAATGATACCTTTTGTTATTTTCAAAAAATTATCCTAAATATTTAATTTTGGAATATGGTATTGATCATAAAGGGGAAATGGATTTTTTGTTAAAAATAGTTAAGCCAGACATTGCTATTTTGTTGAATATTTCACAAAATCATGTAATGCAATTTCCAAAATTTGATGATTATATAAAAGAAAAATTAAAATTAGCACAATATTCAAAACAAATTATTTATAATGCAGATGATGAAATTTTGGATAATGCTCTTTCAAAAAAAGAAAATGTCATTTTGTATTGAGTTAAAAATAAAAATGCTACGGTTAAAGCATTTAAAATTCAGCCAAATTTGGATCATTTGGATTTTAATTTGGAATACAAATCAATATCTTATGATTTAAGATATAATTTAATAGGTGAATATCAAGTTTATAATATTTTACCTACATTTTCTTTATGAATCTTACTTTGAATTGAGGTAGAAAAAATTAAAGAAATTTTTACAGATATTCATCCATTAAAATGAAGATGAACATTATTGAAGTGAGTGAAAGAATCTATAATTATTGATGGTAGCTATAATTGATGATTTACTTCGATTTCAGGATGAATTAACCATATGCATAAGTTATCTGATGATTATAACAAAATTCTTTTTATTTGAGATATGAGAGAGCTTTGAAATGAATCAAAGAAAATGCATATAGAATTAGCTTCTTTGATTAAAACAAGTAATATAAATTATGTAGTTTTAGTTTGAGAAGAAATGAAAAAATATGTTTATGAAGATTTACAAGAAGTTTTTCAAGATAAAGTATTTTCATTTTTAAATTCCAAAAAAGCTTGATTAAAAGTAAGGGAAATAATTCAACAAAATGATAATCAAAGTGTAATATTTGTTAAATGAAGTCAAAATACTATATTTTTGGAAGAATGAATTAAAGAAATTTTATTTGATTTGAGAGATCAAGATAAACTATGTCGTCAACAGAACCATTGGTTAGATAAAAAAGAGGCCTTTTTTAATCAAGCACTTGTAGATTAAAGTTATAAAGTTTATAAAGTTATCAAGTTATCTAGTACAGGTTTTTTTAACTGTTCTCTTTATTAAATATTTTTACATTGTATTTTGTGCTAGAAATTTTAATGATATTTTTACTTTCTAATTTAATCCAATGTTTCTAATTTATATTTGAACTTATACTATCTTAATGATTTTAGTTTGGTGATTTTTTCTTGCTATTATAATTCGTTATTATAAATTCAGAAATTACAGTAATTATATTGTTCCTATTACAAAAATTTTTATTTTGATATTGTGTATTTTTACTTTTTTATGATATTACTTGATTTATAAAACATCTTATATTTCTTATAATACAAAAACTATACAAGACGCTACAATTAATGAAGTTTATTAATAAATTTTATTATATCCAAACAAAATTAATTTTTACTTTTAAATTTTAAATCTATGAAAGTTTGAATTGTTTGATTACCAAATGTTTGAAAATCTACACTTTTTAATGTACTTACAAAATCTTATTCTGCTCCTGCTGAGAATTTTCCATTTTGTACTATAGAACCAAATGTTGGTATAGTAAATGTAAATGATGAACGTTTGGAATTATTAAGAAAAGTTGTATCTTGAGCAAAAAATGTACCTGCAACAGTTGAATTTATAGATATTGCATGATTGGTAAAATGAGCTAGTACAGGGGAATGACTAGGTAATAAATTTTTATCAAATATAAGAGAAGTAGATGCAATACTTCAAGTTGTGAGATTTTTTAATGATCCAAATGTTACTCATGTAAGTGGTGAAATTAATCCGAAAAATGATATTGAAATTATTAATTCAGAATTGATTTTAGCTGATCTAGAAACACTAGAAAAAAGAATGTCCGATAATTTAAGAAAAGCTAGATCCAATGATAAAGAAGCTGCCACAAAACAAGAAATTTATGAAAAACTAAAATCTCATTTAGAAAAATGAAATTTAGCGATTAATTTGGATTTATCCTTGGATGAAAAGGAATTAATTTATGATTTATTTTTGCTATCAAATAAACCATTTATTTATGCTATTAATCTTGACGAAACTAAGTTAAATTTATGAATTGAAGAATTAAGATTAAATGTTTGAATATCAGACAAAAATATTCCAGTGATTCCAATTTGTGTGAAATTAGAGTTAGATATGATGTGATTTTCTTTGGAAGAAAGAAAAGAATATTTAGATTCAATGTGAATTAAATCAAATCCAATTGATGAACTAATCAAGACTTGTTATGATAGTTTGGGTTTACAATATTATTTTACAGCTTGAGAAATAGAAGTAAAAGCTTGGACAATAAAAAAAGGCACAAAAGCACCAGGTGCAGCATGAAAAATCCATAGTGATTTTGAGAAAAAATTTATCAAGGCTGACGTTGTAAATTGGAAAGATTTAGTAGATTTTTGAGGATGGCATCAAGCCAGAGAAAATGGTAAAGTGAGATTGGAATGAAAAGAATATATTGTACAAGACTGAGATGTAATGATTTTTAAGTTTGGAGGTTAAATTTTGTAGGTTTTATTTGATTTCTTTTAATGAAATTTCAATATCTCTTTGAATATCTTTTTTCTTAATAAGATCCTTTTTTTCATATTTTTTCTTTCATTTTGCCAATGCTATTTTTAATTTTATTAAATTTCCTTTAAGATAAACTTCAGTTGGAATGAGTGTATTTCATTTTTCTTTGAGTTTTTGATTAATGTAAAAAATATCTTTTTTATGTAAAAATAATTTTCTTTCTCTTGTTGGATCAACTCATTCTTTAACGCCAATAAATTTATATGGTGAAATATGAAATTTCATAATATAAGGTGTCCCATTTGCTAAACTTACAAAACTTCATTTTAAATTTATATTTTTTAATTTTACACTTTTTACTTCATAACCCGTAAGCTCAATTCAGGCTTCATAGTCTTTTATTACCTCATAATCAAATAAGGCTTTCTTATTGACAAGAATAGAAAATGTTTTTACTATTTTTGGCATTATATTTAAAAATGAAGATTAATATATTAAATTATATAGAGTAAATACGTATTAAATATTCGAATCTAAATAATTTTGTAGTATTATCGCCGCCGCCATATCATCAACTTTTTTTATATCTTTTTGTTTTATACCTGTAATTTCTAAGCTATTTTTAGCTTCAAATGTAGAATATCATTCATCATGAAAAACTATTTTTATATTTTCAGGTAAAAAATTTTTTATAATTTTAGCAAATTTTTTTGTTCTTTTTGAATGAATTGATTCTTTTCAGTCATCATAATTTGCAATTCAAATAATTATATTATCAATTTTTCTTTCTTCAACAATTTTTTTAATTTCATTTATTAATTCTTCAGTTTGAACAATTTTTAAAGGAATTGCAATAGCTCAAATATTTATTGCAAGTCATGTTTTTTTAGTTCAGTAGTCGATAGAAAGGTAGTTTGTAAAGTTCATAAAGTTATAAAGTTATAAAGTTGAAAGTAGATATTAAATTCTAATTTCAAATAAAACTCAAAATGATAAATGATCTAATGACTAAAAAATTTTGATATTATGACATTTAGTGATTGAGAAATTTTAGAATGTCCCTGAAAAATTCAAATTACTACGTTTATCTTCAGTACTTGCTTTTCATATAAAATTTACTATTTTTGAGGGCATCTAAAAAAGTTTTATTTTATTAAAATGTTAATTATTCAGGATTTCCTTTAGTTAATTATTTTTCTTTATTAATTTTCAATTCTACATTCATTTTGATGTAAGTATCCTTTCAAAGATCTATTTTTACATCATAAATTCATACTTTTTTAATATGTTGTCCTTCTGGTAAAATAACCACCTTTTTTTCTATAGTAACTCAAAAATCCTTTTTTATTTTATCAACTATATCTTGTTCTTGAATTGATCCAAAAGATTTGTTATTTGTTCATTTTGTTTCAAAAATTAATTCTTTACCATGTAAAACTTCGGCTATTTGATGTCTATTCAAAATTAGTTCTTTGGTAATTTTTTCATGATGTTTAATTTTTTCTTGAATTTGTTTTTCCATTTCAGGAGTTACAAGTTTAGCAAAATTTTTAGGAATTAAATAATTTTTTGCATATGTATAATTAACTTCAATAATATCTCATTCTTTTCAAAATCAAACAAGAAATTTTAAAAGTTTCACTTTTAATTTTTTTGAAGACATATGTTAAAAATTAGAAAATATAAATTAAGAATTTAGGAATAGTTTTTTGTCAATTTAACTTATATGAATGTCCTAAAAATGTGAATTTTATATTCGCTTTTCACATAAATTTCAATATTTTTGAGAATATCTGAAAAGCTTGATTTTTTAATTAAAATGTTAATTGTTCAGAATTTATATATATTTATATACTTAACCCATTACTATTTCTCAACTTTCTACAACATCTTTTTCTTCTATTATTATCTTATATCAAGTTAATTCTGAAGCAAGATTTACATTTGATCATCATTTACCTATAGCTTTAAGTTTTTCTTCCGGAGCTGTATAACAAATCGCTTCCTTATTATCAATATCAATTTTGATATCTATAATTTCAGCTGGATTTAAAGATTTACGAATAAGTTCTTTTATATCATCGGTATAATTTATTATATCTATTTTTTCTCAAAAAAGTTCATCTACTACAACTTTTACTCTGATTCATTTTGGTCAAATAAGACTTCATGCTGGATCAACTTCTTCATATTGTGATCATACAATTATTTTTGTTTTAAATCAAGGAATACGGGCAATTCTTATAATTTCAACTGTATTATCTTCTAATTCTGGTACATTCATTTCAAATAATTTTGCAACAAGATTTTTATCTTTTCTTGTTATTGTTACTTTTGGAGATCAAGCAATATCATTTTCTACTTTTCAAACATAAACATAAATTCTTTGACCAGGTACATATTTATCTTTTGTTACTTGTTCTGATTTAGGTAGTACAATATTATTACCATTATAATCAAGGAGTACTTTATTTTTTTCAACTAATTCAATTTTAAGATTTACAATTGTTCATTCTTTATTTTTAAACAAATTGTAAATTTTTTCCTTTTCTGATTCTTGAATTTTTTGTATAATTACCTGACGAGCCGCTTGAGAAGCAATTCTTCAAAATCATTCTTCATTATCTAAAATTTGGTCACTTACATCAATCTCTATAGTATCTCATATTTTATAATTTTTAGCTTCTTTTCAAAGATCACTAAGTGCAATTTCTATATAAGGATTTTCAACATTTTCTACAATAGTTTTTTCTACTGAAATTTCTATAACGTCATTCGTAAAATCCAAATCAACATTAACATTTGTATCTTTACTTCAATAATCTTTTTTATATGCAGTTTTTATAGCATGCTCAATAATTTCTTTAAGTTTTTCTTTTTCAATTTTCTTTTCAGCTGATATTTGATTTATAGCAGCTTCAATTTTTTTTAGATCTAACATAATTAATTTATAAAATGATAAAATTTGTAACCAATTGTAAGTGGTGTTTTTTTAAAAAAAGAATTTGAAAAATCAAATCCTTTAATCAAGTTTCGACAGAGAGTATAGTCAATTTCTATTTAAAAGCAAATTTTTTTAGTAATTTTCTATAAAGAAATATTAGAAAGTTTGATTTGATACATTTCTAATATAGAATTAAATAATTTTTGAAGAACTTTAAAAAATGAGTATAATTAAATTACTAAAATTTATATCAAAAAATCTCAGAAAAAAACTTGCTATTTAAAAATAATCTCTATAATATTCACGTTTGCGCTAACTAAAAGATTGAGTTTTTGTCGATGTTAGGGCATGTTTTTTGGTATTTAAACTACTACGAAGATGCCTAAATTAAAAGTCAAAAGTCAAAAGTCAAAAGTGACAAGTAACAAGTGACAAGTCAAAAATGACAAGTTAAAAGTTAAAAGTCAGAAATGACAAGTTAAAAGTAGTAAATTGAAAGCTACTGGAATTAAAAGTGGGTCTCAATGAAAATTGGAATCAAAAGTTATTAAAAAGGATGTTAAAAAAAAGGTAATTAAAGATAAAAAAATTATTACTAATAATGAAGTTCAATCAAAAGTAATAACAAAAGAAGAGTTAAAAAGATTTGAATCTAGAAGAGTTGAAATAAAAGAAAAAGAAATTGTAACGCCTTTGGTTGATCCATATAAAGAACTAAAATCATTATATGATGTTAAGTGAAGATATTTTTTCACCAATGACAGATCTATTTTAGAAATACCAAAACTTATTGAAGTTCAGTTGGATTCTTATAAAAGTTTTATTGATTATAGATTAAATAAAGTTTTTGAAGAGACTTTTCCTATTTCTGATTTTTCTTGAGAAAAGATAGATATTTTTTATAAATGATTATCTTTAGAGGATTCAAAATATAGTATTTCTGATTGTAAAAGAAAAAATTTGAATTATGAATCATCTTTAAAAATTAGGCTTGAAATGCTTAATAAACAAACATGAGAGATAAAAGAACAAGATGTTTATATGTGAGGTGTTCCTTTAATGACTCCACAATGATCATTTATAGTTAATGGTATTGAAAGAGTAATAGTTAATCAAATTGTTAGATCTACATGAATATTTTTTACTCCAGATCCAAAATCTTCTGGGCTTTATATTATGAAGATTATTCCTCATAAATGAAGTTGGTTTGAAATAGAATTAGAAAAAAAATGAGTTATTAATGTAAAAATTGATAAAAGAAGAAAAATACCTATTACCGTTGTTCTTAGAGCTTTTTGATTAGAAACAGATGCTGATATTATAAATGCATTTAAGAAAGATCAAAATTTTATATCAAAATATATTTGACCTACCATAGATAAAGATAAGACAAAGACAAAAATAGAAGCCCTCCATACTCTTTATAAATTACTTCGTCCTTGAGATTTAGGTACAGATGAAAGAGTAAAAGATCTTTTTCAAAATGCATTTTTTGATTTAAGGAAATTTGAACTTTGAGATGTTGCACGAATTAAAATTAATAGAAAATTATGATTAAATATATCTTATGAAGAGGAATGAAAATTTTTAACAAAGGAAGATTTAATAAAATGAATTAATTATTTATTAAGTTTAATTGAAGAAAAAGAATGATATAGCTGGGATGATATCGATCATCTTGAAAATAGAAGAGTTCGTAGTGTTTGAGAACTTGTTTATGATAAATTAAAAGTAGGTTTAGCTAGAATGGAAAAAATAGCAAAAGATAGAATGACAGTTATTGAATTAGAAGATGCAACTCCAGGTACATTTATAAATTCTAGACCTATAATGGCAGTTTTAAAAGAATTTTTCTGATCAAGTCAATTGTCTCAGTTTATGGATCAATCAAATCCTATTTCAGAACTTGCACACAAAAGAATAGTTACAGCCTTAGGTCCTGGATGATTAAGTAGAGAAAGAGCTAGCTTTGAAGTTCGTGATGTTCATCCTACACAATATTGACGTATTTGTCCTATTCATACTCCAGAATGACCAAATATTTGATTAGTGCTTCATTTTGCTAGTTATGCAAAAGTAGATAAACATGGTTTTATTACAACTCCGTTTAGAGAAGTATGCCATAAAGTTAAAAATGACTGAAAAGAAGCTATAAACAGAATTGCTTTAGAAACAATTTCTGATAAAAAATGAAAAATTATTATTGAGGAAAAAGAATATATAACTTCAGAAATTGCCAAAGAATTAAAAGAAAAATACAATCAATCAGAGATCTTTGTAAGATGATTTTTGGTAGATAAATATGAATATTTTGATTGATATCAAGAAAGAGTGTTAACTATTGCAGAAGCAAATACTGCGACTGATAAATATTGAAATTTTTTAGAAACTCGTATTTCTGTTCGTAGAAATAGTGAACCGCTTATTACACATGAAAAAGAAATTACTCATATAGATATTTCTCCAAAGCAAATAATGTCTGAAACTACTACTTTGATTCCATTTTTGGAAAATGATTTTGCTACTAGAGCAGAAATGGGTACAAATATGATGAGACAGGCAGTTCCTTTAATTAGAAGTGAAGCACCAATTGTTTGAACTGGTACTGAAAGAATTATTTGAGAATGATCAGGTTATGTAATAAAAGCAGAAGATGATGGTGATGTTATTTGAGTAGATGCAAAACATATTTCTGTACTCTATAAAGGTTGAATAAAAAAGATTTATGAGTTACGTACATTTGAAAAATCAAATGCTGACATGCTCATACATCAGAGACCTTTAGTTTCTACTTGAGAAAAAATAAAATTATGAGATATTCTTGCAGATTGACAATCAATTGATCACTGAGAATTGGCTTTATGAAGAAATTTGCTTGTTGCATATATGCCTTGGGGATGATATAATTTTGAAGATGCAATAATTTTAAGCTCCAAAGTAATGGAAAATGATTACTATACTTCTATTCATATCGGAGAATATATTCTTGATGTTCGTGAAACTAAGCTTTGACCAGAGCAAACTACAAATGATATTCCAAATGTAAGTGCATCGAAATTAAATAATCTAGATGAAGATGGTATTATTAGAGTTTGAGCTTATGTAAAATGATGAGATATTCTTGTTTGAAAAGTTACTCCAAAATGAGAAATAGAACTTTCTCCAGAAGAAAGATTACTTCGTGCTATTTTTGGTGATAAATCAAAAGATGTAAAAGACTCTTCACTTGTTTTGCCTGCATGAAGCGGAGGTAAAGTTATATCTGTTCATATTTTAAAAAGAGAAGAAGGCGATAATTTACCTACATGAGTATTTAAACAAGTAAAAGTATTTATTTGAGAAACAAGAAAAGTCGAAGCATGAGATAAAATGGCATGAAGACATTGAAATAAGTGAATAGTTTCAATAATAGTTCCTGCTGAAGACATGCCTTTTACGGAAGATTGAACTCCTATTGATATTATTTTAAATCCACTTTGAGTAATTTCAAGAATGAACATTGGTCAAATTCTTGAAGCTCATCTTTGAATTGCAGCAAAAAAATTAAATATTCAAGTTTGAACTCCAATTTTGAATTGAATTGATGTAGATAAAATTACTGATTTAATGAAACAAGCATGAATTCCTTCAGATTGAAAAATCCAATTATTTGATTGAAAAACTTGAGAACCATTCAAAGAAAAAACTATGGTTTGAGTAAAATATATGATGAAATTACATCATTTAGTTGAAGAAAAAATTCATGCTAGATCAGTTTGACCATATTCAATGGTGACACAACAACCACTTTGATGAAAAGCTCAAAATTGAGGTCAAAGATTCTGAGAAATGGAAGTTTGGGCGTTAGAATGATATTGAGCAGCAAATGTACTTCAAGAAATGATTACTATAAAATCAGATGATATTACCTGAAGAACTCAAGCTTATGAAGCAATAGTAAAATGAAAAAAAATAAAAAGACCAAATATTCCAGAATCATTTAATGTATTATTACGAGAACTACAAGCTTTAAATTTAAATATTGAGTTGTTAGATAGATGAGAATTAGAATCTGAAGAAGAAATAGCATTAGAAAAATATCAAGAACTAGAAAAACTTGAATGACAATTTGATGTAGAATTTGATTCACCTGCAGTAGAAACTACAAAATCAGATAGTGTCAATGATTTTGAGAACATTTCCGAAGAATATACAGATAATTAGTACAAAGTTATCTAGTTATAAAGTATAAAAGTATTAATATCAAAATTCTAATTACAAATCCTAAAAAATTTCTTCCTTTTAATCTATATTTATAATTTCTAATTTCTAAATCATGTTTAAAGATAAAAATTTTGAAAATTTCTTAAACGATAAAATTACTGATTATTCTCAAATTTGAAAATATGCTTGAAAGAGAGATATTACCCAATGAAAAAGTCTTGATAATCTTGCTTGAATAGCTATTTGAATAACATCGAAAGAACAAATTAGGGCTTTGTCTTACTGAGAAGTTCTTATTTCAGAAACTATCAATTATAGAACTCAAAGACCAGAAAGAGGTTGACTTTTTTGTGAGCAAATATTTGGACCTAGAAAAAATTATGAATGTGCTTGTTGAAAATATAAGAGAATAAGATATAAATGAATCATATGTGAAAGATGTTGAGTAGAAGTTACAAATGCTCAAGTTCGTAGACAAAGGGCAGGGCATATAGAGCTTGTTGCACCTATTGCTCATATTTGGTATCTTAAATCTATTCCTTCTCGTATTTGATTACTTCTTGATATTTCTGTTAAAAAATTAGAACAAGTTGTTTATTTTGCATCATATATTGTTACAGATGTTTTTGAAGACAAAAGATCTGAAGCCTTAAGAGATTTAGATAATTTATATAAATCTTCAAAGGTTGATATTCAAAAAAATATTCAACAAATTGTAAATGAAGCAAAATTAAAATTAGAATCAAAAGAAATTAATAAAAAAATGTTTCAAGATATTGAACAAGATTCCTTAAAACAACTTGATAATTTAGATGTAGAATACAATAAATTAAAAACTTTATTAAAAGAATTGAAAGAATCTACTGTAATTTGAGAACTTGATTACAGAATTTTATATGAAAAGTTTCCTCATGTATTTAAATGATGAACTTGAGCTGAATATATAAAAGTACTTTTAGAAAGAATTGATTTGAAAAAATTTATTTGAGAAAATCAAAAAGATCTTAAAACAGCACCAAAATCTAGACAAAAGAAAATTCTTCAAAAATTAAAACTTGCTTCTAATCTTTTTAAATCATCACAAAAAGCGGAGAATTTTATTTTGGATGCGCTTTTAATTCTTCCTCCTGATTTAAGACCAATGATTCAATTGGATTGATGAAGATATGCATCTTCTGATTTAAATGATTTATACAGAAGAATTATAAACAGAAATAACAGACTTAGAAAATTATCTGAGCTTTGAGCTCCAGAAGTAATTTTGAAAAATGAAAAAAGAATGCTACAAGAAGCAGTAGATATGCTTATTAATTGAGATGTACGTAGTAATAGATCGGGTTATACCACAGCTACAAAAAAGAAGTTAAAATCATTAGCTGAAATATTAAAATGAAAACAATGAAGATTTAGACAAAATCTTTTATGAAAAAGAGTTGATTATTCTGGAAGATCTGTAATAGTAGTTTGACCAAATTTAAAAATGAATGAATGCTGACTTCCAAAGATTATGGCATTAACTTTATTTAAACCATTTGTAATTTGAAAACTTATAGAAAAAGAACTTGCATATAATGTAAAACACGCAGAAAAGGTTATTGAAGAAAAGTGAAAAGAAGTTTGGGATGCTCTAGATGAAGTAATTGAAGGAAAACATGTTTTATTAAATCGTGCTCCTACTCTACATAGACTTTGAATTCAAGCATTTAAACCAATTTTAATTGAATGAAAAGCAATTCAATTACATCCTCTTTGTTGTACAGCTTTTAATGCCGATTTTGACTGAGATCAAATGGCAGTTCATTTACCACTTACATTTGAAGCTCAAAAAGAAGCTGCAGAAGTTATGGTTACATCAAAAAATATATTAAATCCATCAAATTGAGAACCAATTGTAACTCCAAGTCAAGATATGGTTTTAGGTTGTTATTATCTTACAAGAATTGATGATGAAGAAAAAGTAGAGTATTCTTTTAATTCCACAGAAGAAGCTATGTTAGCTTATGAAACATGAATAATTAAGTTAAGTACTCCTATTAATATAAGAATAAATAAACAAATTATAAAAACAAATTATTGAAGACTTCTTTTTAATGAAATTATTCCAGAAGAATTCTGATTTATTAATGAAACTTTAACAAAATCTGTTATTAAAAAAATACTAGCTAAAAGTTTTGATTTATATGGTAGTGAATTTTCAGCACATTTTGCAGATAAAATTAAAAACATATGATTTAAATATGCTACTGTTAGTGGTATTTCTATTTCTAAAGATGATATGACTATACCAACAAATAAACTCGAACTTATAAAAGAATGAGAAGAAAAAATTAAATGAATACAAAAAAAGTTTTGGAGTTGATATATGACTGAAAAAGAAAGATATGAACAATCAATTAGAGTTTGGAGTCAAGTAAAAAATCGTATAGAAAAGGAAATGCCTACTTATTTTGATAAGCATAATCATATATATAGTATGGTTATTTCTCAGGCTAGATGAAGTTGGTGAAATGTTACTCAGCTTTGTTGAATAAAAGGTCTTGTAGCCAGTCCGACAGGTAAAACTATAGAATTGCCTATTAAGGCAAATTATAAAGAATGACTTTCAGTACTTGAATATTTTATTGATACACATTCTTGAAGAAAATGAAAAGCAGATACAGCTCTTAAAACAGCACAATCTTGATATCTTACAAGAAGGCTTGTAGATACAGCTCAAAATATACTTGCACGTGAAGAGGATTGTAATACTTTAAATTATGAGGAAGTTAGTAGAAATACAACAAAAAGTTTTAGTAAAGATCTATTTGAAGAGAAAATTTTTTGAAAAATATTAGCAAAAGATATTTTGGAATGAAATAAAGTTTTATTTTCAGCAGGTACACTCGTTGATAAAAGTGTTTTAAAAACTATACAAGATAAAAACATTGAAAATGTATGTATAAGAAGTGTATTAACTTGTGAAACAGAATGATGAGTATGTCAAAAATGTTATTGACTTGATCTGGGTTATAATGATTTGGTAAAAATATGAACTCCTATTTGAATTATTGCAGCTCAATCGATATGAGAACCGGGTACTCAGTTGACAATGCGTACATTCCATACAGGTTGAGTAGCAAAGGAATGATGAGATATTACTCAATGATTGACTAGAGTAGAAGAGTTATTTGAGGCACGTAACCCAAAATATGAGGCTTGTATTTCAGATTTAAAATGAAAAGTTAGTTCTATAAAATATTGAGCAAAAGAGATTATAGTAAAAATTACAGCCTCTGAACTTTTAGTAAGAGAATATTATTTACCAGACAGTACTTATAAAGTTGCTGTAAAAAAATGAGATAAAGTTTCTGAAAAAACTGTACTCGCTACTTCCAAGGATTGAAAAAATAAGATTTTAAATAGTATAAAATGAATAGTGGATAAAATATCTAGTAGTGTAATTTATGTTAAGGATGATTCTTATCAAACATTTGAATATGAAGTAGAATTATGAAGAAATATTTTAGTGAAAGAATGAGATCAGGTTGAAATTTGAGATAAATTAACAGCAGGTCATATAAATATTCATAAACTTATGGAATTAGCTTGAGCTTTAAGAACTCAATCTTATATTATAAATGATATTAAAGATATTTATACTTCTCAGTGACAAACAGTTAATTCTAAGCATATAGAACTTATTGTAAGACAAATGTTTTCTAAAATAAGAATTACAAATGCTTGAGATTCTTCTTTCTTTCCTTGAGATGTTGTTGATATAATAGGGTTTAAAAAAGAAAATGATTTGATAATTAAAAAATGATGAAAACAAGCAATAG
>CAZFLS010000009.1:0-17116 GCA_964518815.1 uncultured Candidatus Peribacteria bacterium | reverse complement strand
GTATTTTATCATAAGACCAGATTATATTTATCTTCATCTTCTGGTCAAGAGCCTAAATAAATATCCTTCTTTATTTTCTTTTTTAGCTTCTTCTTGAGATTGTGCCAAAACATCAGCTGGTACATCTTTTATTGTATCGATTTTATCAATATAATAAGTAAAATCTTTTTCTGAATCCAAAAGATTTTTTCAAAATTGAAATGAAAGTTTTGTAAGTTCTTGATTTATTTTTTTAACTTGAGAAAGTTTCTCATCTGGTAAATCTATTCAATTTAATTCAAATCCTTTAATTGCCCTATTTACTATTCTTAATTGCTCAGAATCGAGCGTTTTATCTTTTTGAATTGTTTTATAAATATTGTATAACTCTTTAGAAAAATATACTTCATTATCAAATTCAGTAAATTCATCTTGAAACATTTCTATCATATTTCTTAATTCATCACTTCAATTTACTTGATTATAATGATGTAGTAATCCAAATAAATATGATAATCTGTCATCCTGATTATAACTATCAATTAATAAAAAATTTATTTTAGACTCTGGAGTTTTGATAAGTTGCTTAAAACTATTCTTTTTTTCTTCTAATAATCTTTTAAGTAAAAATGGATAATTTTCAATAGATCAAGTCGAATATAAAAAATTAAAATTTGGAATTCAAACATTATCTAGCTCAGTTAATATTTTATTTTGTATTTGGACTTTAGAAGAATCTGAAATATTTTTACTAACAATTTTTATCAATTCTTGTATTCTCTCATTATCTTTTTTATCATTTTTAAAAATATTTATTTCATCAATAAATATTTTCCTGTATGATTCTCATTTTTTTGCTATTGATTTTTCAATTTTATTCGTTATATTGATTGTCTTTAGGATATCTTTTGTACTAAGTTCATAAGCATAAACATTTCCGTTAAAAGCTATCAAAAATCAAACAATAATTAAAAGTAATTTTTTCATAATATAAAAATTAATTAATAAAAAGTATGGTTTAATGTAAATAATGTTCAAATAGTTAATGATAAAACATTATTTAAGATTTTAATCAGAACCAGAAAATTAAGAATTGCTGTTATAGTATATTTAGTAAAATAGTATATGCAAATAAAATAAGAAAATTATTCAGATATTAATTTATTTATAGTTTTTCACTATATGAAAAATAATTCATTTCAAACAATTTGCCGATTTTTTAGTCCTTTAAAATGAGATAAAAAATTTCTTATTAAGGCAATAACTTGGTTTATTTTATGGTCAGTAGATAGTGTTTTTATTGCTATTATTGTAAAATTATTGACACAAAATATTCAAAATGCTAAAACTTTGGAATTCCATAACAATCTCTTAATTTTTTTATTTTGAATGATTTTATTCCATGTTGTTGCCTTTTTAATGCTTAGATGGTGATATGTTGATTTCAGAGTAAAAAGAAATCTTAATAAAATGTTATTACCAGACTTTTTTCATATTGAAAATAATTTCTTTGAAAAAGTATGAACTGGAATATCTTTATCAATAGTTCAAAAATGAATAGAAACCTGGTCAACTTTATTGCATGAAATTATAATGTATATTCCAATGTCTGTAGTTTCTTTTATTATGGCTATATATATTATAATAAACATTAGTCCTTATTATTTTATTTCTTTTGTTTTTTTGATTATAATTGTCTGAATTTTAATTCACATTATACAAAAAAAATGACTATATCATAGAAATCAGAAAAAAGAATCAGAAAGTGAGTATATGAGACAATTTATTCGAAATATTATGAGTAAATTTGAAATATTACAATCAAATAAAATAGACAAGGAAATCGTAAACTTAAATAATAAATTACAAGAAACTCTTGAGATAGAAAAAAAGAAACATATTTTTGAACATATAACCTATAATATCTGAAATGTGACTACAAATATTACAAGAGGGCTTTTATTATTTTTTGTATGAACTAGAATTTTAGAATGAACAGCTAATTTTTCTGATTTAGTTCTTGTAATTACAATTATCTGATATTTTGAAAAAAGTCTTAATGATATTACTACAATCTATAAAAAAATAATTAAAAATTTCTCAGATATTATAAAGCTTTGGGAATTTATAGATGAAAGTCCAAAAATGAAAAATATTAATGAATGAAAAAATTTTGAATATAAAAATTGATCCATAAAAATTGATAATATTTCTTTTAGCTATAATAATAAAACTAATGTGATCGATAATTTTTCTCTTAATATTGAATATTGATCCAAAACCGCTTTTGTAGGTGAATCTTGATGAGGGAAAACCACACTTTTAAAACTTATTGCAGGCTATATTTCACCAAATAAATGAGAAATACTTATTGATAATCAAAAAATAAGTGAAATAAGATTAATAGATTATTACAAGCATATCTGATATCTTACTCAAGATCCAAGTGTTTTTGATGGTACTATTTATGAAAATTTAACTTATGCTTTAAATTATGAACCAACAAAAAAAGAACTTGAAAATGTTATAAAAAATTCAAAATGTGAATTTATATATGATTTTAAAAATTTATTAAATACTGGAATAGGTGAAAGATGAATAAGACTATCAGGATGACAAAAACAACGTATAGCAATAGCAAAAATTATGTTAAAAAATCCTGATATAATTCTACTTGATGAACCAACATCGTCTCTTGATTCTATAAGTGAACAGTCTATTTCAGAAGCTTTTCATAATCTTTTTAAATGAAAAACAGTTATTATTATTGCACATAGATTACAGACAGTAAAAGAAGCGGATGAAATTATAGTCTTCAAAAAATGAAAAATAATTGAAAGATGAAATCATAAAGTATTATCAGAAATTGAATGATGAGAATATAAAAAAATGCTTGATTTGCAGACTAGTTTTTAGATTTTTTATAAAATATTTTATCAATGATTAAATTGAAATATTGATTATTTAAATTTTAGAGTATATTAAATAATAAACAATATGATTAATTCTTCTTCAAAAAATTTATGAAGTACACTTACTGATATTATGGATTTAAAAAATATATCTATTGAGTTAGCAAATCTTGAGAATTTTGAAGATATTTTGAAGCTTAGTAGATTACTACATTCTCCAAATCTAATTAACGGAGAAAATATAAAAAAATCCATTATGAATGATTATATTTTTGTGGCAAAAGATAACAATAAAATAGTTGGTTATATCCGAGCAGAATTATTTGATACTGATCATAGACAATTACCAAATTCAATATTTTTATCCGAATTATATGTCTTGGAAAAATATAGAAAAAGAGGTATTGGCAAAGAATTAGTACAAACATTTTTAAAAAATACCTATCCAAAACAATTTACACATTTTTCAGTAACTCATGATCCAGATGAACCACATTTAACTGATTTTTATGGGATGTTTGGTTTTAAAGTTATTGGAAAAACCAATGCAGGAAATATAAAGATGACGAGAGATAGAAATTTTTCAGACTATTGAAGCAAAAGAGATAATTTTATGATAAAATTTAATTAAAAAATATTTTATCTAAAGCAAAATTTTAATTTTTTATTTTCTTACAATATGTCTCATACATTAATTTATTTAAATCCAATAAAAAGACCATTATCTGAAATAATACCTAGATTTTTTGAGCCAATTTTACTTAATAAATGGTATTTAGTTAGATGAATAACAATCGCAATTTTATTATGATTTTTTTGAATATTTAATGTTTATATGCTAAAAGAAATCACAAAAAGTATTGAGTTATGAAACAAAATAGTTTTTGAAAATTTGTTTATTTCTTATGTTATAATTTTAGTAATATACTACATTTTAAATTTTGTAATGCGAGATTGGTGATGGGCAGAAACTTATTATCAGAATGTAAAAAATATTCATAGAATTTACGTAAAAAAATTTATTTCACTAGACAATAATGCTGTAGAAAATATATGAACTGGAAAAATGATTTCACTAATAGATAGATGAATAAGCGCTTGGACTCATTTGATTACAGATAGCGTTAATACTTGAACAAAACTAATAATAACAATTATTTTTTCTGTATACATGATATTTACTTTAGGATGAATATATTTTATTTTTTGTATATTGTTTTTTATTTGAATTCATTATTTGATCTGATTTTTGAATAAATTTGCCATGCAACATAGAAAGAGAAGAAATGAGATTGATAATGAATATACAGGACAGCTAGTAAAAATATTGATGTCAAAATTTGAAATTTTACAGAACAATAAAACTGCAAGAGAAATTGAAATATTAGATGATTATTCTGTGCAAGCTAAAATTGGAAATCTAAAAGTAAATCATTATTTAGTTTTAATGTTTGGATGAACTAGAATTATTTTATCAATATTACTTGTTTGAATTTATTATTTTGTTTGATATTGAATTTTTAAACATACTTTTACTATTTCTGATCTAGTAGGTTTGACTGCACTTTTGACTTTAATTGATAATTCCATATGAGATTACGTTGATTTTTATAAAAGTTTTACTCAGGAATTTTCACGAGTACTAAATCTTTGGGATAATTTTGATGAAATTAAACAAATAAAATGATATAATATTGGTAAAGATTTTACTTATAAAAAATGAAATATAAAAATTGAAAATCTTATTTTTGGATATCAAGAAGATAAAATATTTAAGGATTTTTCTCTAGAAATAAGCTGATGAATCAAAACTGCTTTTGTATGAGAATCTGGGTCTGGAAAATCAACACTAGTAAAATTAATTGTGGGATATTTGCATCCAGAAGGTTGAAAAATTATCGTAGATTCTCAAAATCTAAGTGAAACAAAATTAAAATCTTATTATCAAAATATCGGATATCTTACTCAAGATCCTTCTGTATTTGATGGTACAATTTTAGAAAATCTTTCTTACTGATCAAAAGAGAAAATTCCAGAAAAAGTTTTAAAAAAAGCTATTTCTCAAGCAGAATGCTCGTTTATTTATGATCTAAAAAATTGACTTGATACTGAAATTTGAGAAAGATGAGTACGACTTAGTGGATGACAAAAACAAAGACTTGCTATCGCAAAAATATTTATCAAAAATCCAAAAATCATTCTTCTTGACGAGCCTACTTCAGCATTAGACAGCTTTTCTGAAGAAAAAATATCTACAGCCTTAAATAACTTATTTAAGTGAAGAACTGTAATAATCGTGGCCCATAGACTCCAAACAGTTAAACAATCCGACGATATAATTGTACTAGAAAAATGAAAAATAATAGAAAGATGAAATCACGAAAAACTTATGAAAAAGAAATGAGTTTATTATAAGATGATAGAGTTACAAAGTGGATTTTAAAAGTTTGTTTTTTCTAAAAGTTTTGCTATCGCTTATTTTTTTCATAAAATACTTCGGATCAGTCACGGACGTTAAATAAAATTATTTTTCAGCCCCTACGATGAATTAACTTTATATATGTCAGGATTTAGAATAAATATGATAGAACAACTTATAGAAGTCGATGAAAATGATAATCAAATCGGATTAAGACCAAGAACTGATTTTTTCAATAGTAAATATATTCATCGTGCATCACATTTGATATTATTTAATTCTAAAAATGAAATTCTTTTGCAATATAGAGTATCAACAAAAAAAGTATGGCCAAATCTTTTTACATTTTCAGTCGATTGTACTGTTGCAAATGAATCATATGAAGAATGTATTCAAAGAGAAGTGCAAGAAGAAATTGGTATTTCAATCAATGTAAAAAGATTATTCACATTTTCATATTTTGATGATATTGATAAAGCATGGCACTGTGTTTTTGTTGGAAAATCAGATAATAAAATTCAACCCGATACAAGAGAAATTGAATCAATAAAATGGATTAATGCAGATGAATTAAAAACTGATATAATAGAAAATCCTGACAAATATGCCCCACCTTTTATTGAAGGTATGAAAAAGTATTTCGATGAATGCTATGGGGCTGAAAAATAACTCAAGGGACGTTGTACTTTCGTCACTATCGCTTCTCACCTCATTTAACAAGGATTTAGAGGTTCGCTTCGTTGCACTCGCTCTCCCCCCAAATTTTTTTCTTAGCTCTCACTCACTACGTTCGTAGAGGAGAAAAAAACTTCTCTAAATCCTAAACGTTGTACGAAATTCATAAAATATTTTCACTTCAAAAAGTTTTGCTATCACTCACTTTTTTCGTAAAATACTTCGGATCAGTCGCGAACGTTAGGCGACGTATTTTTAAAATTTGTTTATTGAAATATTTTTGGTGGACTTTAAGAAATAAGGAATTTGATTTTTTTAAGTTTTTATAAACGGGTAATATGAATTTACAACCAAACAATTTGGAAGAATATTTAAAAGAAAAAATATTCCCCGATTTGAAGCAAAGTAGGGGTGGTTTTGATAAAATCCACACGCAAGAAGTTGTTGATTGGTTGAAACAAATCATTGATCATAATAAGAATTTAAAATTAGATAAAACAGTTATGCTTATTGCGGCTTATGCTCATGATTGGGGATATTCAGAACTATTTCAGGTTGGTGAAATAATGGATTTAGAGAAAATCAAGAGAGCCAAAAAAATGCATATGGTAATTGGAGCTAACAAAATTACAAAGTTATTGGAAGACAGTTTTTTCTCATTCTTGACCGATAAACAGAAAGATAGGATAATCCATCTTGTCTCAGTTCATGATAAAAAATTTGAGATTAAAGATATTGACGAGTTGGTTTTAATGGAGGCTGATATGTTAAGTTTTTTACAGGTAAAAAGTAAAAAGCCAGTACTTGATTTTGAATCAAATAAAAAAGCTATGGAAAATTTTTTTGCCACAAGATTACCCAAATTCATAACCAAATTCGGAAAAAACGAAGCGAAAAGGTTAATTCAGACAAGAGAAGATTATTTCAAACAAAAACAAAAAAACCAAATACAATAATAAAAAGCCCACTAAAAACGGAATAATATGGATAAATTTTTCAAAAATATGCAAGGTACGTTGTACTCTCACTCCGCTGTCGCTTTGTTTGGCTTACATAACACAAGTAATATACGGTTCGCTCGTTGTACTTTGCTCTTCCTATATTTTATTCCGTTTCACTACGCAAAACATCGCATATACTGAAACGTTAGGCAAAATAAAATTTATTAATTTATTCTAAAACAACATGAAAGTATATTTAATTGGAGGTCCTCCAAAATGTGGTAAAACAACATTAGCAAAGACTTTGAGTAAAAGACTTTTAATTCCTTGGATTTCTGCCGATACTCTTCAAAATATCGTCTATACGTATATGGATGAAAAAGACCATGAAAAGTATTTTCCGCACGATTATATGAAAGGAGAAAACAACGATGAAACATATTCTCAAAACACACCTGACTCAATCGTTAAAGAATATATCAACCAAGGAAAAACTTCATATAAAGCGATAAGTATGATGGTGGAAACAGCGATTGTTGACAAAGATGATTATATTGTCGAGGGATACCAAGTTACTCCAGAGATTGTTGATGAAATTATAAAAAAGTTTGGTACCGAAAGTATTAGAACAGTTTTCCTTGTAAAACACGATGAAAAAAAATTTGTAGAAGATATTCATAAGTCAAGTACACCAAATGATTGGATTATTAGAAAAACAAAAGAGGAAAATACTTTTTTCAAAATAGCTAAAATGATTTCAGGATATTCTAAATATTTTGAAGATGAAGCTAAAAAATATAATTTTTCTGTTTTAAAAATGGATTATGATTTTGAGAATCAGATAGAAAAAATAATATCTTTGCTAACTAAATAAAAAATGAATAAAAATAATTATTTGTTGATGTCCTCTTGCATGAAAATCAACTTTTTCTCATAAAGTTTGTAAGGAACTTTGATTGTCTCATATTCCAATAGATGGTTTTATTTCTGCTTTTGAAAAATCATTTCCGAATATTGGAATAAGTCATAAAAATGTAGTTTCAGTTGATACATGGGAAAAAATTGCAGAAAAAATATATCCATTTATAAAAAGTTTTATTGAGGAATTAGATGATCAAAATATTTATTGAGGATATTTGATTGAATGATTCCATATTGATATTGAAAAAATTGCAAAAGATTTTTGAAAAACTCATAAGATTTTTGTTTTTTGATATCCAAAAATATCTGAACAAGAGAAAATATGAATCATTAGAAAATACGATAATAACAACTGGACAAATGAAATTAAAAACAATGAATTACAAGAACATGTGAAATTATTTATAAAACTTAGTAAATATTATAAAAACATCTGTAAAAATAATTTTATTGATTTTGTTGATACAAGTTATAATAGAAATGAAGAAATTGAGAAATTAATCAGAGAAATAAAATCAGAAAAAGCTACATTTTCTTGATGTTGAAATCAAGAATAGTTTGTAATTAATGAAAATTAAAGTAAAATCTTCATCCTAAAGTCAATCAGGTCTGACAACAAAAACTATAGGTTTTTTCCGTATAAATTTACTCCACAAACTTTTTTATCCACAAACATTAAGTAAAATAAAATTTTATATTAGCTAACAGTATTTGATAGAGTATGGTTTATTAGTTTAAAACCTCCTATTAAATTTCTGCTTTTTAATGAATAACAGAAATAATTATATTCTGTGTTTTGCATTCTTCTAATTTTGCTTACTTTGAATAATCTGATTAGAGATTTTTTAGTCTAATACTCTATACTTTACTTTTGTCCATAAAAGAACTAAAATTGAAAAAATTAGAAAAATCAAAAATATCTGATATTTTTGATTAAATTCTTTTATTACTTCTGTTTTAACTTCAGTTTTATTTAGTTTTGATAATTCATCAAAAACTTGAGTTAAAGTATCAGATGAATTTACATTAAAATATTTTCAACCAGTATTTGAAGCAATAAACTTAAGAGTTTCTTCATCAAGTTTTGCCATAATTGGATTTCAAAAATTATCACGAAAATATTCTTTAATTCAAAGATTATTTGTTACAAAAAGTGGTGATCCTACTTTGCTTCAAATTCAAATTGTAAATATTTTAATATTTTTCTCTTGAACATATTTTGTTGCTATTTTTGGATTAAGTCAAACATTAGCTTCTCAATCCGTAATAAGAATAATTACTTTTTCTCTATTTTTATTTTGTAAATCATTAGATCATTTATCTAAACCATCAGCAGCAACTATAATGGCATCGCCAATAGCTGTACCACTCATTCATGGGATATTTTGGTTAATAGTGTCTGTTGTAAGGTTTTGGATAAAATTTATTAATGATACATAATCAAAAGTAAGGGGAACTGATACAAAAGGTTTTCAAGCAAATATTACTATGGCAAGTCTATCTGTTTCTAATTTTGAAATAAAGGAATTTATTACTTTTTTTGCTGCTTCTATACGATTTGGACCGATATCTTCAGCAAGCATTGATTTGGAAATATCAAGAACAATAGAAATGTCTATTCATTTTTTTGACTCTTCTTTCTTAACATTAGTTATCCCTGGATTTGCAATAATGATAATAAAAAGTGATAAAATTAATATTTTAAGAAATAGTTCTAGATAAAACTTAATTGAATTTGTTGAGTAAATTTTATATAAAAGGGAAATATCTTTAAATTTAATCCCAAATTTTTTTCTTATAAATTCAATTAAAATTAAAATAGGAACTAAAACAAATAATAAAAAGAATTCTGGATTTTGAAAATATAATCAAAAAATATGCATTTTAGTGGAATTAAAAGATATTATTACAAAAAAATAGTTTTTGAAAAAAATCTAAAACCAAACCAAATTAAGCATAATAATGAGAATAAAAGTTTAGAAACTTTATTTTGAATGTTTAAAAGTGATAAAATTTAATACATTCAACAATTATTGCAATTACTACAAGAATGACAGTTTCAATTATCTTCTCATCAAATAATAGAAATAATTATAGCTGTTAATTCTTTTTTTGAAGGAACTTCTCATTCAAAAATAACATCTTTAAAGTCTATACTCTCTTCTTCAACACAAAAAGCTGGAATTTTTTTGATTCATAATTCCTTTTTATAATTCTTATCGGCAATTTTATCTATACTTACAATATCTTTTAAATCTAATTCTTTTATTACTTTTTTTGTAATATTGAACAATTTAATAGCATCTTCTGAGTTTCAAAAAATTTTTATTTGCATATATAAGTGAAAATAATTATTATTTTTTATCTTTTTTATCTTCTTTTCATTCTGATTTTTCTCATCATTCTTTAGATTCTTCTTTGCCAGCTACTCAAGCTTCCTGAGTAGTAGGAGCTTCTTCTTTAATTTCTTCTGCTTTAAATTCTAAAATAGAAACTATTGGAGTATCTTCTGGTAGATCGATTTCAAATTTTGTTTTATCAATATTAATATCAGATAAATGAGCTACATCTCAAACTTTTTCTAATTTTGAAATATCAATTTCGAATTTATCAATAAGATCTCAAGGTAAACATTCTACTTCTATTTCATCTTTAATGTGATCTAAAAGTCATCATTCTTTTACTGCTCCCGAAACTCAAACAAGAACAATAGGTATATTTACACGAATTTTTTCTTTTACATTTATAACAAAAAAATCAATATGTTGATATTCTCATGAAATAGGATTAAATTGAATATCATTAATAATGACATCTACTTTTTTGCTGTCGATTGTTAATTGAATAATGTGAGTATATCATCAAGTTTTAAAAACTTTCATAAAATCAGAATAAGCTACACAAATGCTTGTTGATGAAACATTATGACCATATACAACAGCAGGAATTTTATGAACAGATCTTAAATCTTTCAATCTATCTTCATTATTTCTTATAATTGAATTTAATTGCAATTTTTCCATATACTATAACCAAATAAATAATAAATTTGTAAAAAAACGCAAAGATTATATAAAAAACATTTTTAAAATCAAATTAAAATTTACAAATCTAAAAATATTGTTATATTGGACAACAATAAGTTGTATTTTAATTAAAAAATGCTCAATTTTTAAACTTTTATTTTTTAAACTTTTATTTTTTAAATGAACCTATCTAAATTATTCTGATCAAAATGTAGAGCAAAAATTTTGGAAAAATTTGTACTTGAACAGAAAATGAGTAAAGAAAATTCAGGTTTTTTTATTCGCGAATTATGTAGAAGTATAAATGAGCAAATAAATTCAGTACGAAGAGAACTTATGAATCTTGAAAATTTAAAGCTTTTGAAATCTAAAGAAGAGAATAAGAAAAAATTTTATTTTTTAAATAGAAATTCTTCTATTTTTAACGAGATAATGGAAATTTTTTCTAAAAATTACGATCCAACAGAAGAACTGAAAAAATTCTTTAAATGAAGAAAAAAAATTGAGCTAATTGCAGTTTCAGAATGACTTTCTATTATTGATAATAAAACAAATAATATTGTAGATATTTTTGTGATTTGAGATTTAGACAAAATAGAATTTAATAATTTTTTATCTCGTACTTTTTTTGGTAAAAAAATAAAATACGCTGTAATATCTGAAGACGATTTTATATATAGATTAAGCTATAATGATAAACTTGTATTAAATATTTTAAAACAAAAATGAAATGTATTTTTAAAGGATAATTTAAAAATACAAGAAAAAATTAAATTCTAATTTTAGTTATCGTCTCACCATATTTAAGACATTTACTTGTAACTTATTGAATTTAAACAGTACTATTTTTGTTCAAAGCTTTTTTCAAAAAAATAATTAACTAAAAAATATGTTTATGAAAAATATTATTATAGAAAATAAAAGATTTGAACATGTAAAAACCCGACTTCATAGTTCAGTTTCTATTTACAAAGGTCCAGATTGTTATATGAGAATTGGTCCAATTGATCTAATTAAAAAAGAACTTCTTACACATAGTAAATTACTTGAATATAATTTTTCCATTGCAAAAATTCTTAAAGAAGGAGAAAAAGATAATCAATACTTTTATATTGAAGAAAGTTTGGGTAATGAAGTTTTGTGAGTATCTTTTTGTAAGGATTTTAATGAAAAAAATGTTCTTTCTAAAAAAGAATTTGATAAATTTATGAATATTACTAAAGATTTTACAAAAACTCAAATCTGAACTATTTGAAAAGCACAAATTTCCACAATTGATTTTTTTCATTGAATTCAACTTGATACATTATTTAATGAAAAACCTAATTTAAAAAAAGAAGTAACTACTGCTTTTGAAAAAATAAAAAATAGATTGATTCATTTTCCAGAAGTATTTACTCAATGAGATTTTAATCCACATAATTTTTTTTCAAAATGAATCATTGATTTTGATAGTAGTTTTTCAGCACCGATAGGCTATGATCAAATTACTGCTATTTTCCATACATATTCTTTTCCAAATCAAGGAATTGCTGAAATAAGTAGGGGATATGTATTCTCAGAAGAACAAGAAAAATATTATTTAGATAGCATAAACGAAATTTTCATAAATGAAGGACTTCCAAAATTATCAAATTTTATAGATGATTTTCTTTTTGTAAGATTAGTATGGTCTGTTGTAAGAATGGATGATGTTCCAAAACTACAAGAGTGGAGATATAAAAAATTTGAATAGATATTAAAACTTTACCTTAAAAATGAATCCATTTTATGAATTCATAAATCTTGAATTTAATATCTAAACTCTAATTTTAGTTATTGTCTCACCATATTTAAGACATTTACTTGTAATTCATTTTCAACTAATTCAGACTAATATTGGAAATATTCAAAGTAATGCAATCCAAAAACCTACATCTATAGGTTTTTTAGTTTGGGCATTTTTTGTAAGTTCTTCAAAACTTGTTGATCAAGAGTTTGTTTGAATTGGTTCAATTTTTTGTACTGTTTTTACCTCTATAATATTTCAAATAATAATAAGAAGGATTCAAACTACTATTTGTAGAATTCTCACATATTTCATTTTTGCACAACAAAAATTAAAAATTCAAGCCAAAATTGGCATAATACCAAAAATAAAAATTCAGTATTTAAAATAAAGTTCATAATTTTCTGCCGAAGTTGGTAAATTTATCTTATAATCATTAAAATAAACTCAGAGTAAAATTAATATAATTAATCAAAAAATTATTCTTCAGATTCTAATAACATTATCTGAAGGACGTTTTTTTAGAAATTCTATAAATTGGAACATAAGATAAAAGAATAATAAATTAAAAAATTAATTGGTCGCATTATAAATAATTCTTCTTTTTTTCAAAATTAAAATTCAAGAAAATTTCTAATTACAAATTACTAATATCTGGTAAATGACTGGTAATTCAAAATCTAGATATTGTTTTATTATAGCTAATTTGGAATTAAAACATTTGAAATTTTATTAGAAATTATAAATTAAAAATCAGTAATTATTATAAATATAATGTCAATAATGTATGGAAGAAGTAAGTATAGCTATTTAATGATAGTTTTAATTATAAATATTTGATCTTTAAAAATTTATGTTCTAAACTTTCTCAAAAAAATCTCAGACCTATAACTTTGTTTGCATTTTTTTGAATTTTAATATAATCACTTATGGTTTGTAAAGTTCATAAAGTAATGGATTTAACTTTACCTTGTACTAGATTTACCCAAGCACCAGTTTTAGAAATCAATTATTAAAAAATACTAAATTATATTTGGTCTCTAATTTTATTTAAATACTAAAACTGGTGCTGGGTGAACTTGATAACTTTGTACTTTGTACTAATGTATAATTTTTTACTTTTAATCTCTATTTTAGATGTATAGAAAAAAACAAAATAAACGGTATTATTTCAGTCAAGAATTAAAAAATATTATTGCTTGAGTTACATTGATTTTCTTATGAATTCTTGCTTTTTTTTCTGATCAAGGATCTTTCGTGGGATATTATTTATCTGATTTTTTGTATAAATTATTTTGATCTGAATTTAAAATGATTTTTTCTCCGGTTTTAGTGCTTTTGTGATTATTGATATCTATTCATAAATTACATTGGGGATATTCAAGACTTCTTGGAGTATTTTTGTTTTGGATTTCTACAAGTACTCTTATTGGATTTCTTTTTCCTTTAATAAAGACAGGGATTTTTGATTTTAGTTTTTTCTTTTTGCAAATATTTGGTAAAATTCCAGCAATCTTTTTATTCATAGCGTGATTTTTTATATCAATTTATTTACTTTTTAGAATATCCTATATTCAAGTTCTTAAATCTATTCATAGTACTCTTCCTTCAGTAGAAACAATTAAAGATTGAGTACAATGATTTAGAAAAGATTTAAAAAAAGATTTAGAAGAAAAAGAAGAAAAATGAGCGGAAAAATGAAACAAAAAATTTAACAAAGAAATTGAAGAATTAAATAGAGAGATTGAAGCATTGAAAAAAACTTGAAAAAATAAAATTATAAAAAAAGAAGTAGAAGAAATAAAAAAAGTAAAAATAGAAAAAAAATGAATACTTGATATTTTTAATAAAAAACAAGAAAAAGTAGAAGAAAAAATTAAGCCTAATCAGACATATTTAGACTTCTGAACTTGGGATTTTCCATCTTCAAATTTGTTAAACAGTTTATCAAAAAATTATATAGTTGATGAATCAGTTATTGAACAAAAATCTTTGGAGATTAAAAAAACCCTTTTGCAATTCAAAATAGAAGTTGAAATGAAATGATACACCGTTTGACCCACAGTTATCCAATACAGACTAAAACCTTCAGAATGAGTAAAATTAAATAAAATTGAAAATCTTAAAAAAGATTTAACTTTATCTTTAAAAGCAAAAAGCATTCGTATTCAAGCACCAATTCCAGGTCTTGGTCTTCTTTGAGTAGAGGTTCCAAATACTGAAAGACAAATTATTTGAATTAGAGAGATTATAGAAAGCAAATCTTTTATTAATCATAAATCAAATTTAGCTCTCATAATTGGTATGGATATTAATTGAGATCATATTATTTGAGATTTATCAAAAATGCCACACTTACTTATTGCTGGTCAAACTTGAAGTGGTAAATCTGTAGCTATGAATTGATTTTTAATTAGTATGCTTTATAAGAATTCTCCAGAAACTTTAAGAATGATAATGATAGATCCAAAAAGAATAGAACTTTGAATTTATAATTGAATTCCACATCTTCTTACTCCTGTAATTAATGATAGAGAAAAAGCTTTAAATGCACTCAAATGGTCTGTTGCGGAAATGATGAGAAGATATGATTTACTTACAACTCAAAGAGCAAGAAATATTGATGAGTATAACAAAAAAGTTGGCAAAAAAGAAAAATTACCAAGTATAGTAATTATTATAGATGAATTGAATGATCTTATGATGAGATGAGATAAAAGGGAAGTGGAAAACGCTATTGTAAGAATAGCACAGATGGCTAGAGCAATTGGTATGCATTTAATTGTTGCGACACAAAGACCATCGGTAGATGTCATTACAGGTTTGATTAAGGCAAATATTCCTTCTCGTATTGCATTTACTGTAGCAAGCCAAGTAGATTCTCGTACTATTTTGGATAAAATTTGAGCAGAAGATTTGCTTGGTAAATGAGATATGCTTTATTCTCCAAGTGGTTCTATAGAGCCAGAAAGAATACAGTGAGTTTTGGTTGAAACAGAAGAAGTTGAAGCTGTTGTAAATCACATAAAACGCACTATTGATCCAAAAATGCTAGAAGAAATTTATGATAGTTCAATTGTAGAATGAGAGGATGTTTGATTTAAATGAGGTTCTGGACAATGATGAAATTATGATGAAGATCCAAAAATTATTGAAGAAGCTATTCATATTGTAAGAGAAGCATGAAAAGCATCTACTTCACTTTTGCAACGTAGATTGAAATTGGGTTATGGTAGGGCAGCACGTGTAATTGATATTTTGGAAGAAATGTGAGTTGTATGACCTGCAGATTGAAGTAAACCAAGAGAAATATTATAAAGTATATAAGTCAAAAGTTAAAATAGAATTGAGAAATGAGAAATGAGAAATGAGAAATAAGATTTAGGAAATTTTTAAAGAAATCTTCATTTTTTTGATAAAGTAAAGGTTAGATTTTAGATAAAAACCCTATTTTCTTCTAAATTTTGCAATAAAAAATCCTTCACTTATTTTTGATGGTAAAATTCTTAGACATTTCAAAGTCTCTTTTGAATATTTTTTTCAATTAAATTCTGTAATTCCATTTCTTGCGAATTCAAAATCAATTTTTATCTTCTCAATTTTAAAATCTTTATATTTATCCAAAATATAACTTACAATTTCCTCATTTTCTTCTGGAGAAATTGTACAGGTGGAATAAACAAATATTCATCATTTTTTAAGTAAATTAATCGTTGAATCTATAATATTTTTTTGAGTTGATACATTTTTTAAAATATTTTTTTCTGACCAAAATCAAAATGATTTTTCATTTTTTATATTCATCCTTCATTCTGCACTACATGGAGCGTCTAAAATAATCTTATCAAAATATCATTTTGGAAATTTAGAATCTAATTTAATTGCATCAGTTTTTATAGTTTTTACATTTATACATCATTGTAATTTGATATTATAATTTAGTTTATCAAATCTTATTTGGTTTTTTTCTATAGCAATAATTTCTCAACTATTTTCTAATATTGCAGAAATTTGAGTAGTTTTTGATCCTGGTGCAGCTGTAGCATCGAGTATTTTATCTCATTTTTTTAATTCAAGTAAAGTAGCCGGAATCTGGCTTGTAATTGATTGTACATAAATTTTTCAATCATAAAAAATTCTAGATCATTTCAAAAAATATTCATATTTTTTGTCTATAATATAAGTATTTTGTAAAAAATTTATTTTTTCAAAAATAATATTATTTTCATTTAAAAAATCTTCAATTGCTTTAAAATTTGATTTGAGAGTATTGACGCGAAAAACAGTATTACGTTCTAATTCAAATCATTGCAAGACTATTTTAAAATCTTTTGAATTATAAATATTTGTAAGGCGTTTTATAAGATTATTTGGAAGCATTGTTTATATTGTTAAGTTTACTGATTTTTTTCTTAATTTCGGTATAATGGACAAAAATGGGTAGGTATAAAATGTCAGAGTTTATTTTCAATCAA
>CAZFLS010000008.1:0-18935 GCA_964518815.1 uncultured Candidatus Peribacteria bacterium | reverse complement strand
GTGTAGAAACAAGGCAATGCACCTTGTCTGTACAAAGTTATCAAGTTATCTAGTACAAGGTAAAGTCAAAAGTAAAAAGAAATACACAATTTGAAACAAATATTTTAATTTTTAATTTTTATAGTAATGATAAAAAAACACAATTTTACAGTTATTATTGAACAAGATGAAGACTGATATTTTGCAAAAATACCAGAAATTCAAGGATGTTACGCGCAATGAGAAACTTATGAGGAAGTTATGTTAAATCTGAAAGATGTTCTTTCATTATGTATTAAAGAAATGACTCCATTTGAAAAAGCTAATTTAAAAAATAATAAAACTATTAATTTTACTACTTTAGAATATCAAATATAATGACAAAACTTCCACGATTAACATCAAATGAAATGATTAAGTTTCTTGAATCAAACAAAACAAATGTCTATTTTTTAAGACAAACTTGAAGTCATAAGATGTATAAAAATAAAAATAATTGATGAAGAATTGTTTTGTCTTCTCATCCGAAAAAAATAATTCATCCAAAAATAATTAAAGAAATTCTAATTGTATTAGAAATAACTTTAGATGAATTTGTAAATATGATTTAAGAACGTCCGGACGTGTTATTTTGAATGTAGTGAAAATTCCTTATACTTTACTATTAAACAAAGTTTTACTAGTCCGAAAATCGAAGGGATTCCTCCGCTTGCTAGCGGATGAATGATAACTTGCGTACATTTGTACATTTTAACTTTTGACTTGTAACTTGCTACTTGTAACTTTTGACTTTTTAAATGTTAAATCTTATTTTAAATAAAACTTATATTAACTCTTGAAATATGTTTTCAAGAGTTTTTCTTCTATACTCAAATTTTACTGATCAAAAAAGACTTGTGGTATTTGATAATGAGGAAGATCTTAAAAAATTTCAAAAAATTTATGAGAATATATTTAATGAAAAAGTTACTTATATAAAAGATAATTCATCTCTTTTGCATTTTAATTATTCATGAAATTGAATATTTTTAGCAACAAAAGAAATTTTTGAATGGAAGTTACCTACGGAATTTGAAATTAAAAAAAATTGTATTGAATTAAAATTAAACGAAAAAATAGAGGTAGAAGATTTTATTAATGCTCTTTTAGATTTTGGCTATTCTCATTCTCAACATTTATCGAAAACTTGAAGTTATAATTTAGAATGAGATATTATCAATCTAAACCCTTTTTATTCTGATAAAATAACATATAAAATAAGTCTTTTTTGAAATGAAATAGATGAAATAATTAAATTTCAGGATGATAAAATTGATAAAATAAAAAGTTTAAAATTATTTTCAAATAAAGAAAATAAGAATAATACTATAACTTCTGTAAAAAATAATCAAGATCAAATAAAATATTTTTTTTATGACTGTATAACATTTTTTATTTGATTAGATTTTTATGAAAACTTAAATTTAATTTTGAATCATTTTTCTAAATATATAATTTTATCTGAGGCAAATAAAAATCAGGGCGAATCTGATCTATGAATTGAAGATTTATCTATAGAAAATTTAGATGATTTTTGTAGCTTATTTAAAGATAAAAAAAACAAAATTAATATTTATACTAAAAATGTAAAAACGATTAAAAATTTTATAGAATACAATTCCTTAAAAGAACCGGATATTCTTGAAATATATTGAGTAGCTTTAGAAAGTTTCAAAACTGAGACGGGCCTTGTTTTTATTTGTGATGATATTTTATCAAATATTTTTATAAAAAAACGTTACAAAAGAAAGCTTACAAAAGATATAGACTTGCTTCTACAAATAAAACCTTGAGATTATATTGTACATATAAATCATTGAGTTTGAATTTTTACTCAAATTATTGTAAAAGATTTATCTTGAATAAAAAGGGAATATATTGAAATAGAATATAAAAATAATGATAAACTTTTTGTACCAATTTCAGAGCTTTATAGAGTAAGTAAATATATTTGAACAGAAGATCCAAAACTAACAAATTTAAATACAAAAGAATGGGATAAAATCATAAAAAATACTGAGGATGAAGTAGAAAAAATAGCATTGCAACTACTAGAACTTTATGCAAAAAAAGCCATTATGAAATGATTTTCTTTTAAGGAAAATAAAAAACTTGAAGAAAATTTTAGAAAATCTTTCCCATATAAATATACTGTAGATCAAGAAAAATGTATTTTTGAAGTTTTGGAAGATATGGAAAAACCAAAACCAATGGATAGGCTTCTTACTTGAGATGTTTGATTTGGTAAAACTGAAGTAGCAATGAATGCTGTTTATCGAGCTAGTTTAAATTGAAAACAAACCGCTTTTGTTTCTCCACTTGTAGTTTTGGCTTATGATCACTATGAATCTCTCAAAAAAAGATTTGCAAATTTTTGAGTAAGAATTGAGGTTTTGACAAGAGTAACTTCGCAAAAAGAAGAAACTAAAATTTTGAAAAAATTAAGAGAATGAGAAATAGATTGTATTATTTGAACTCATAGATTACTCTCACCAGATATTAAGTTTAAAAACTTATGATTATTAGTGATTGATGAGGAACATAAATTTTGAGTGCTTGATAAAGAGAAAATAAATGAGATAAAATCAAATATTGATTGTCTAAATTTATCCGCAACTCCTATTCCTAGAAGTCTTAATTTGGCATTGAGTTGAACTAAGGATATTTCAATAATAAGTTCTCCTCCTCAAAATAAAAAACCAATTAAAACTTTTATATCAAAATTTAATGATGAAATAATTAAAAGTGCTATAAACGCTGAATTTAAAAGAAAATGACAAGTTCTTTTTATTAGCAATAGAGTCGCTACTATTGATTCAACAAAAAAATATTTGGAAACTTTACTTTGAAAAGAAGCAAAAATTATAATTACTCACTGACAAATGAATTGAATAGAGCTAGAGGATCGTATTATGGATTTTAAAAATAGAAAATTCAATATTCTTTTAACCACTACCGTAATAGAAAATTGAGTTAATTTTTTGGATGCAAATACTATTATCATAAATGATGCCGATAATTTTTGATTATCTCAACTACATCAGCTAAGATGAAGAATTTCTAGAAAAGATACAGAAGGATTTTGTTATCTAGTTTATAGAAAAGATACTTTGCCAGATGATGCAAAAAAAAGACTAGTAACTATATTAAATAACTCTCATTTATGAGCTTGATTTGAAATTGCTCTAAGAGATTTAGAAATAAGGTGAGCTGGAGATATTTTATGAATAAAACAATCTTGAAAATCCAAAGATGTATGATTAAGTCTATATTTTAAGCTTTTAGAAGAAAAAATTGAACAACTAAAATCTGAAAAAACTAAGAATAATATAGATTGTAAAATAGAACTTGATTTATCTTACTATATACCAAACGAATTTTTTCAAAATGAAATAGATAAAATCCATTTTTTTAGAAATCTTGAATCGATAGAAACAATTGAAGATTTGGAATTTAGTTATAGTACTTTCATAAAATGAGTTGATAAAGTCCCAGAAGAACTAGATAATTTATTTTTGATTTTAAAAACAAAAATTAAACTTGCTGAATATGTCATAACTAATTTAAAAAAAGTATTAAATAATTATGTTTTTGAATTTGATAAGAATACGCCTGTAGAAAAAATAAGAGAATTTTTGGACTTGGATAAAGATAAAAATTTTGTAATAATTACAATCCATAAAATAAAGGTAGAAACAAAATTTTGGAAAAATGATAAAGAATTTTTGAAAAGTTTGGAAAAAATATAATTAATTTATTAGATAAAACCTATTGATAAATAAAATTATTTTTACTTTGTACTAGATGACCTTGTACTAATAAACTTTGCACTAATTTTGACTTTTAGCATTAAAACTATACTATATGTCTACTCTTAAATCTTGAAAAATTCATAAAAAATGAAAAAATCAAACATTATATTTTTTACATGAGAAAATGAAGTTTTTTTAAAAAGAGAGCTTGATAAATGGATTGCTTTATTTATAGAAAAGTACTGAGAATTTAATATTTCTCGTTTTAATAAAGAAAATATTTCTGGAATTAATATTTGATCGGAACTCATGGCTTTGCCATTTTTGGCTGAATTCAAACTTATAATTTTTAATGAGTTTCCATCAAAAGCAGAAAATAAAGAAGAAACTATAGAAGAAAAAGTTTGTCCTAATTGTTGACAAAAAAGTATAAAATCTTCACCTTCTTTTATTTGTCCTTTTTGTAAATTTAAAGAAGAGATAAAAAGTTTAGATAATACTATTTTATCTTTTTTAGATAGTATACCAGATAAAAATATTGTTATTTTCATACAAAAAAATCCAGATAAAAGAACTTGACTATATAAAAAACTTTTAGAAATAGCAACATTAAAAGAGTTTAAAAATTTAGTTTGAGATTCTTTGAGAGACTATATAAGATCAAGACTTATAAATATAGATTCTCTTGCTATAAAAAAACTTATAGAATATAAAAATTCTGATATTTCCAAAATAGACAAAGAAATTGATAAACTAGAATTATTTGATAGTAAAGAAAGAATTACTGAAGAAGATATTATAAAATATGTGATTCCTGAAATGGAAGTTTCTATTTTTAAGCTTATTGATTCAATTTTGGAATTAAATTCAAAACAGGCTACTTATGATTTGGATCTTATACTTGAAACAAGTAATATTTATCAAATATTTTCTTCTATAATAACTAATTTACGTTCCCTTTTATATATACAAACGCTCATGGAAGAAAAAATTTCAAAAGAAAAAATTATTGCAGTTTTGGGTGTACATCCTTTTATCTTTGAAAAGGCAAGAATTAATTATAAATCCTTGAAGATTTTAAGATATTTTTTTAGTAAACTTATTGAGATAGATAAAAAAGCAAAAATTTGAGATTTAGTATGAGATCAAGAAAATTCTATAAGACTCGCTTTAGAAAAAGAAATTTTTAACTTGCAAAAATTTTAAAAAATATAAAATAACTTTTAAGATCGTTACATTTTATCATAATAATGATCGTTTTATTTTTATAATAATTTAATTTTATGGCTACAACAAAAAAAAATATTACTAATAAAAAAGTGGTAAACAAAAAGAAAATTGATGATAAAAGTATTACTAAAGTTTCTAATAAAATTACTACTAAAACTTCTGAATTAAATACACAACAAAGTCGTTCAGAAAAAAAGAATTATATTATATGAATAATATTATTAATAGTTTTTATAGCCGTAATTTTATTTTTTGCTCAAGGTAAAAATATAAAATTATTAAATAATAATACAAATAATAACATAAATAATAACTCTCTAAGTAATGAGGTAAATATTTGAGATAAAGTTATAAAGGCATGAGATACCGTAAAAGTTGATTATGTATGAAAACTTCAAGACTGAACTATTTTTGATACATCTATTGAATCATTTGCAAAACAATCAGCTGATTATTCTACAGGAAGAATTTACGAACCTCTTGAATTTAAAGTATGATGAGGTCAAATGATAAAATGATTTGATTCAGGTATTATTTGAATGAAACTTTGAGAAAAAAAGACTCTTACAATTGATCCAAAAGATGCTTATGGAGAAGAATTTGTAACTCAAGATGTTCCTTCAAAATATTTTGAAGATATAATAACTCAAGAAATGCCTATAGAAAATTTTAAAGATACAGTTTCTCAAACTGTACCAAAAAATATGTTATGAGAAAAATGATTAACTATAAAAGAAAAAGAAGTTATCGAAATTTGAAATTGAATGAAATGAACTGTTACAAAAATTGAAGGTGATAATATTACAATAGATATTCAAAATACCGAAAACCCTTTTTATGGTAAAAAACTTGAAAAATGATTATCAGTAGATTATCAATGAAATAAAATTACAATTAAAAGTCTTACAAATTCTTGAGTTACTGTAGAAATAGACAATAAACAAAACCCTTTTTATGGTAAAAAATTAATTGAAGGATTAATTTGAAAATTACCAAATTGAGAAGAAATTAAAGTTATAAAAATAGCTGGTGATTCAGTAACAATTCAAACAAAAAATCCTAGTAAATTAGCAGGTAAAACACTTATTTTTGATGTTGAAGTGAAGGAAATTAAATAAAATCGTAGAGTTAATATATTATGAAAACAAAAACCCTCGAATCTTTTTGAGGGTTTTTTTGGTTCAGTTTATCTTCATAATTTGATTTTATAAAAAATTTAATATACTTATTGTTGCATCTATAATATTAAAATCTAACCAATGATCTTCCATATAATTACATTATTCCCAAAATCTTTTGAAAGTTATTTTAAAACTAGTATTTTAAAAATTGCTCAGCGAAAGAAAAAATTTAAACCTATATTTTATAACTTGGCAGATTTTTCTGTAAAAAATACAAGAAGATCTGATGATAAACCTTATGGCTGACTTCCATGAACAATACTTGCAGTAGAACCTCTTTATAAAGTTATAAAACACATTGAAGAAAAGTTTTGAAATTTACAAAAAATTTATATGTCTGCCAGATGAAAAATATTAGCACAAAAAACTCTTGAAAAATTTGCAAAAAATGAAAAAGATCTTATAGTGATTTGTGGTCATTATGAATGAATTGATCAAAGAATAATGGATATTTTTAATATCGAAGAGGTTTCTTTGGGTAAATATGTAATAACAAGTTGAGAATTAGCTGCTATGATTTTTATTGATTGAATTATTAGGTTATTACCAGGAGTTTTAAGTAAAAAATCTTTACAAGAAGAATCGTTTAGTAAAAAATTAAAAAGAAAAAAAGAATATCCTCAATACACCAGACCAGAAAATTTTATGTGATATAAAGTACCAACTGAATTACTTAGTTGAAACCCAAAAACAATAGAAAACTGGAAAAACAAAAATTAATATAGTCCTCTACCTTATGAACTTTATAAACTATTTTCCTATGGATCAAATAATAATTTTGTTTAATATGTTTATGGATTTTTTTATAAATTCCTACAATTTTGTAATTGCAAATCTTACTTTAGATTGAATTATTAAGTTTATTGTTTTGTATTTTTTTATAATATGGTGAGCCTTTATTGTATGGATAGTAAAAGATATTACAAATAGAACCACAAATATTTTTGTTCAAGTTATTTCTATTCTTATAGTAATATTTTTAACCCCTATTTTTTGACTTCCAATATATTTTTTGATAAGACCAAGATCTACTATATTTGAAAAATATTATGAAAATGCAGAATTTAGTGAAAAATTTGAGAATGAAGACGATGAAGAATATAGTGATGAAAATGAAGATAAAGATGAAGAAATAGATTCTCAAACCTGTCCAAGTTGTGCTAAAAAAATATGTAAAGATTTTTTGCTTTGTCCTTATTGTGAATATAGACTTACAAAACAATGTAATTATTGTCATAAAAACATGAAATTAGACTGGAAAATTTGTCCTTATTGTGGCAATCATGAAAAAGAAATTAAAGTAAAAAAGATTAAGATTGAAAAAAAGGAAAAATAAAAATGTTTTTTATTGTATATATCAATTTAGAATTTTGATAGAAGCGAGAATAGTTACAAGTCAAAAGTAAAAAAATTTAAAAAAATTTCTAATACTTAACTCTCTAGGCTAGAAGATGAAGATAAATATAATCTGGTCTTATTATTATATACAGTAAATAAAGTAGTTTTAAAATTAAACATTACATAATTTTATGACAACAATAACTATTATTGGTTCATGAGATACTTTATGAACTCCAATTGTATGATGTAAACAAGAAGCTTGTCTAGATAATGATCCTAAATCTAATAGATATAGGTTTGGTTTACTTATTGAACATGAAAATATAAAAATTTTAGTTGATACAAATCCAGATCTTAAGTGGCAATGTATTGATAATAATTTTAAACTGAAAGAAATAGATTATATATTATTAACTCATACTCATTCTGATCATATTAATTGAATGTGAGAATTTTTTTATAGAAGAAAATTCCCAACTGTAGTTTACCATTTAGATAATTCATTAATAGAAAAACATATTGACTACTTTCGTTATTTAGAGAGAGAATGAGTTTTATCTTTTAAATCATATAAAAATAATAAAAGTTTTCTAATCTGACAAATTAAAATAACCCCTATAAAATTAGATCACTCGTTTCCTTGTAGTGGATTTGTTATTGAAATAGAAAATAAGAAAATTTCTATAATTTCGGATACTTCCTTAAATATTCCTTTAAAATCGAAAGATTTGCTTAATAATTCAGATATTTTATTTGCGGATACATTTTCAGAAAACATAGAACAAATTAAAAATGTATATATTGATTGTAATGAATCTGTTCCAAAAAACTTAACCAAAAATTGGTTTCATATGACAATTTCTGATGTAAAAAAATTAATAAAAGAAATTAAATCAAAGAAAACTTATACCGTTCATATGAGCAGGTATATGTTACCTCATAATAAACTTGTAAGTAAATATGGAGAATCAAATTTTATAATTGGTTATGATGGACTAAAAATAAAATTATAAATTTTGTTTTTTAAGATGAGTAAAGATTTTTTTATTTAATATATTCCTAATCAAGTTTAGTTTTCGGTTTCGATAAAAATTAAATTAATTCTTTATAAGCTATGGTATTAAGATATTTAAATCTGCTGGTTTATTTATTGTAATATCTCTTCTTAAAAATTTATAAGGAACTGTTTCTGTAAATAGATCCTCTTTTTTAGTTTTTAAAATAAGATTATTTCACTCTAAAACAAAAATTAGATTATTTACTTTTTTAAAATATTCTCAAGCTAAATAATTATTTTTATCGTTTATTGTTGTTTTAATTTTAATTTCTAATTCACTTCCTGTACTATTTATTATTTTGTAATTATTTAAGTCTATAATTGGACAAGATTTACAATTTTTTTTATCTATAAATCATATTAATTCCAAATTGAATTTATTTAATCAATTTAATTTTATTTCTTTTAATCAATCAACTTTAAAACTGTATTTCTCTGTTTTATCATAAGTATTAGAATAATTATATAAAAAGTAATATCAACCATATACCAATCAATTTATTCAAATTATAAGTGATATAATTGCTCAGGTTAATATACCATTTTTTGAAAATTTTGATCCTGTTAAAGAAAGTAAGAAATATATAAAAAACAATATAAAAGATATTTCGGTGATCATTATTCAATATTTTGTAATTTCTGGAATAAAATAAAAAATTATTTGGTTATCTATTATGAGTGGAAAAAATATCAAAGGTACAACAAAAATAAATACTATTATAAATCAAAAAGTAATACTTAATAGTATAAATTTTATTATAAAAATAATAAATTTTAGAAGAATAATAACAAGGCTAAATATTAGCTTAAGAAAGCCTATTAAAAAATTAGTAATAATGTAGAATATTCATAACTTTTTTTCTGATTTAACAATTTTTAAAATACTTGATTTTGGAATAATATTTTCCATATCAATTTTTTCGATTTCACTTTTTGTTTCTAATAATTGCATTAAATTATTTTCAATATTTTTTTGAATTTCATCAAATTTTTCTTTAGTGATTTTATCCTTTTCAAGGTAAATTTCTATTTTTTCTAAATATGATTTTAATATTAGATATGCTTCTTCGGTCATTTCAAAAGATGTGTTGTTTATTTTAATTTTTTCCATATTTAAGTAATTAAATAATAATTATTTTAAAAACGAGATTACTTTTTGTCATATTTCATACAAAAACACAAAAAATCTTTTTATTATTCATTCTAATCAGGAGCTATTTATTTCTACTTTTCATTTTTCTGATTTATCTGGTAATATAAGTGCCAATACAATATATAATATAATTGAAAAAATAGTAGCAAACATAAATAAAATAATAAAAAATATTCTTATCCATATTGGCTCAATACCAAGTGTTTTTCATAATCAGTAACAAACTCACAAAATTTTTCATTCTTTAGAATATTTGTAAAATTTTTCAAATTTTGGAATTTTAAAGTTAAATCATTTTTCTTTTTTATCTTTTTCAACAGAAAAAATTTCATCAGGATTTCATATCTCCTTTATCATGGATTTTATATAATTTTTATTAATTTCTCACTCTTTTTCTCTAATCTCTACAAGTTTTTCTTCGATTCTACCTTTTAAATCTTCATATATTTCAAGATCCACATCATTTTCTAATACATATTTTTTAATTTCTTCAAGATACTTTTCTAATATAGACTTTGTTTCAGAATTTTTTAATTCAAAAATATTTTTACTTATAAATATTTTTTCCATTTTTATAGATAATTAAGATATAAAATTTATAATGTCATTTATAGATTTTTGGGTATCTGTCCATATAGAATCAAGTGTTTTAAATAATTCTTTTCAATTTTTTGTGATTTTGAAATATTTTCTTGGTGGACCAGATACTGATTCTATCCAGTAGTATGAAATATATCATTCATTTTTTAGTCTTGATAATAGGGGATAGAGTGTTCATTCTACTATAATAAGATTATTATTTTTTAGTATAGCTAAAATATCGGAAGAATAGCTATCTTTTTTAGATATTATTCACAATATAACATATTCAAGAATTCATTTTTTTATCTGTGTTTCAAATTTTTGAAAATCCATTGTTAAAAAATTAGTACTATGTAATACAAGGTATTATATACATTTTATAATTTAATGCAAATTTATTTAGCTCTTTTTTAGTGTAAATCTTTTTTGATACTTAATTTATAGTTTAATTTTAATCAATAATCTTTTTGCTATAACAAAAGAAAAATTATTTCTTCTTTATTTTTTGTAACTAAAAGTAACAAAAGTTTTGGTGGTGAAATAAACTCGCTTCTTCAATATTTCATCTGCTTCAGTTTTAATTATCACCGCTCAAACAGTATTTCACTCCCAAATCCCCGTTTTCTTCAGAAAATCTATGAAATAATTAGTTTAATTGAAAATTTTGCGTACAACAAAGAGTTATTTATTTTTCATATTCCTTTTTAGATACTATATTAAGAATAAATTAATCTCGGTAAAATATTATTCTAAAGTCAAATGCAACTTTTCCATTCTATAAAAACTTCGTGAGGTATTAAAAATCACTGTCTTTTTTTTGCTTTTAATGTTTTTATATTATAATATCTTAAATATAAGATAACTTTTAATATGACCAATAATATAGATAAACTAATAAATGAACTTATAAGAACATCACTTAAACTCAAAGATAAAAAATTAGATAAAAAAGCAATATCCATGGAAATAAAACATCGAGTTGAGTGATTAATAAATGAAGAAAATTATATCTACAAAAAAGATTATGATTCTTTAAGACTTGAGGAAATTTTAAAATGAATACAAAATTCAAAACAAATTTTTGTAAATAATGAATGAAAAGATATCCAAATTGAATATATTGAAATTCCTGCTAAGAAAAAAGAAGAAGGAAAAGAAAAAGTTATTGTTATTATTCCATGATTTTGAGCATCATATATACCTTTTCGCAATACCGTAAAAGAACTTGCACAATATATGGGAAATTATAGAATTATTTGTCTTTCTCCTCTTAATTCATGAAAAAGTTCCTCACTAAAAAATAGTAATTTGAATAAAATAAAAGAAATTTATATAAAAGCTTTTCAAGAATTAGGTATTAATTCAGATAATACAGAAACCACTGTAATGGGCCATTCAATGGCCGATATTGTTACTTTAGAATTAGCGAGATCTAATCCTGAAATTATAAAAAACATTGTTTTAGTTAATTGAATTTCAGCAAATAAAGGTAATTTGCCAAAAATAACTAATGATTTTCTTAATCATGTTAATTTTAGAATTACTCCTATTAGAGTAATCTGATCTTTTAAATGAGAGTCGGAAACTGCAAAAAATTATTGAAAACAGACTTTAGATTTTCTTAAAAATATTATAAATCCAACTAATACTTTAAATCAATTTAAATTATTAGCTGAAAGAAGAAAAATTAATTTGGAGGATTTACTATCACAACTTAAATCAAATACTTTGGTATTAACTGCTACAAAAGAACTTACAGATTATAATGATGTAAGAAATAAAATATATAATAAATTACCAGACGGTATAAAAAAACAACACCGAATAGAAGTTTGAGGATTACATGATGAAATTATTGCTCATCCTGAAGCTTTTACTTTAAAACTAATGAGTTGGTTATGATCTCTTGAAAGTGGTAAAACTAGTTAAATTTAATAAAATAATTTTAAAGTAATAATTGACAAACGAAAATCCATGGTACTCTATTGAACGTTACAAATTAAAAAAAATTGAATTGAATTTTTTTGTTTTATGGTAATAATAAGATAAATCGCTCTACATTTTAAGTTAAAATAATTTTTAAAAATATGATTTTAGATTTTAATAAGGATTTGTCTTCACTCAAACTTTATGCTAATTGAAACGAATTAGCTAGTGTAATGTGACAAGACAAGGATGAGAAGTGAAAAAGAATTTACGAACATCCTATCTCAAAAAAAGAATATATAGCGACTTTTGATAATCCTGTACTTGTAACTGATTTTTATAAAATTTCCAAATTAGATCCTGTGATTCGGGATACTGTATTTATGTTATTTTCGCAACCAATAAAAATTACTGAATATAATTGAGTTTCTCTTGAATTTGAACAAAAAAAATATCCTGGAGTTTGGGGACCTTCTATAGATACTCTACTTTTTTGTAGATGACTTGATGAAATAGATCTTTCTTGAGTAAAAAAAGCTCTAGAAGTGTGAATTTGATCTGGTTTTATATCTAAATATTTACTAGAAAAGAATTCAAATATTGAGCAAATGACGCTTATCGATTTAAACAAATTTGCTTTGGACTGTGCCTCTTTTAATATAAAAGATACTAGAGCAAAATTTTTTATTTGAGATGCTATAGATTTTATAGAAGGCAAAAAATATGATTTGATAGTTTGTAATCCTCCTTATATATCAAGACCAAAAAGTATAGATGATAATCCTTATGAATGATTACAACTTTTAAGTTATCTTATATTAAATGCAAAAAATTTATTGAATAAAAATGGTAAATTGATTGTAAATATATCAAGCCTTTGAGAAAAAATTATAAATAAGGTAATAGAAGAAGCCTGAATTAATGTCAATAAAGTGGATTTTATGGAAGTTCCTTTAAAAGTTTTTAATGTTTTGAATAATAAAGAGTGGATGGAATATTTAAAAAATGAAAAATGATTGATAGAAAATGAACATGATTGATATAAATATTGGCATATTATAAGTATAATGGAATGCACTATTTAATATTTTATTCTTCTTTTTATAAAATTAAAATCTTATAAATAAAAATAAAATCTAGGTTGAGATATGAGTAATTTAAAAACCCTTGATTCTTCTACTATAAAAATATTTTTAATACAACTTAATAAATATATATGGAATATAATATTAAAAATCCCAAAAAATATAAAAATTCAGAAGTGAATGATCAAGATATTCTTTTTACACAAATAGAAGAACCAAAACGGACTTTTATAGAAAATTTTTTTTTATAATAATTATTGTTGCCTTTGGTATGTGAGTATTTTATAAAATATTTTTTAATATAAAACAAAATGATAATTTTTTATTGGAAGATTCTATCTCTTTTTATATTACTTGATGTACTGTTATTGAAAATTATCAAGAAGTAGTTTATGATAGTTGAGCTAATTTGTTTTTATCATTTTATGATTATAATAAAGGTAAAGATTTTATGCTTGAAATTATAGATAAAACAAATACAAATAAGTTTAATAATATAACTGAAGAAGAAAGATGATTTGTGTCATTAATTGATAATTATGATTTTTGTAATGAACCTGAACCAATATTGTTATGAAAAAAAATCAAACTTGATATAGAAACGCAACAAAATAAAGATGTTTTCTGTAAAAAAATAAATAAAAACTATATCTCAATCAAGAATTCGTGTAATAAATTAAAAACAGACAAACCTAAAACTACTTATAAAACAGATGATAATTGGATAAATGCATGCAATTTATTATATGACAAAGCTTCTTATATAAAAATTAAATCTTTAATAACACCAAAAAAAGAAACACTTTTTGAATATATAGATATAAATTTTCCAGTTCTTTATGATTCTTATAATTATTTTAAATTTGTTTGAAAATGAAATGTTAAATTTTCTCCTAACTTTAAAAAATGACCTTATTATTATAAAAAATGATCTCCTTGCACATATCTATTAGATAATAATAAAATTTTATCTGACACGTGTTTTTCTGTTTTAAATAGTTGAGAATGAGTTATGACAAAAGATGGTAAAAACAAGGCATATATTTTATTAACACAAGGACAAAAAAGATTGATTTGAAAATTTACAAATAATAAATTCAAACTATTTTGATATTCAAAACAAAATGTTTTTAATCCTGTAATTTCAACATCATGAAAAGTGCTATATTCATGAACAAACGAAAAACAAAAAAGGTTATATTTAGACAGGGCTGCAACTTTACAAGACTTCGAAGATATTTTATATTATGATTTTTTCCCAAATTCAGACAGCTTTTTCTTTGTTTGAAAAAAGATAAATAAATATAATTTTATAGTTTGTAAGTAATTTTTATTATATATTTTTTAAGTTAATTGAATATCAAAATGCAAATTGCTTGAATACAAAAATCATAATATAAAAATTTTCATATCAATTAAAATCTTATTAAGATGCCCTTCTGGGCATTTTTTTAAAAAAAGTTTTGACAAAATATTTTTTCTGAATATCTTATAAGTGTAAATAATACACTTTAGGTTTAATTATATTTTATAGATAACACAAAAACAAATATAAATTTTTTTAAATAAAAATAAGTGTAACATTTACAATAATAATTTTACTTTTTAATTTTAAAAACTATGAAAACAAGAGAATGACTAATAATAGTCGACTACCAAAAAGATTTTGGTAACCCAAAAGGAACTTTATATGTAAAAGAATCAGAATTATTAGTTCCTTATATTAATAAAGTTATTGAAGATTTTCAAAAGAAAGCTTGATTGATAATTACTACTCAAGATTGGCATCCAAAAAAACATTTTAGTTTTGCTACAAAATTTTGAGTAGACCCTTTCACTCCTGTAAATTGAGATGTAAAATGGCCTGATCATTGTGTGCAAAATACTTGGTGAGCAGATTTTGTGGACTGATTGAATGTAAAACCTGTCCAATTTAGAATTTATAAATGATATGCGATAGATAGAGATTTTTATACTTGATTTTGAGGAAATGAATTTGTTGAATGAAAACCAGCAAGAAATCTTGAGCAGATACTTGTAGATAATAATATTAAAATTATCACTATATTGTGACTTGCTACAGATTTTTGTGTGAAATATACTGTTCTTGATGCTCTCAATAAATGATTTTGAGTAAATGTTTTAACAAAATGAATAAGAGCAGTGAATGTTAATCCTGGAGATTGAGACAAAGCAATCGAAGAAATGAAACAAAAAGGTGCTATTATTTTATAAAAAAATAAGTGTAAATATTACATTAATTAAAATTATTATTTTTTAACTTTTAATAAATTATGGAAACAAAATACGGATTTGATTTGTACGATTACAAACGCAAAATGAATGCATTTCCTACTATAACATATAAGGAATTTGAAGAGATTACTGATCTCCAAGTAAGAGAAGATATAGCTAAAAAAAATAAAATTGTATCAACAGATACTTATAATCGTACTATGACTTATCTTAAATGAGATAAGGTAAGAGAGACTGAAACTTTTACTCTTACATTTCGAAGATCTCCAAATAATATATACAATGTTATTTATTGAGTCAGAAAAATCATAAAAAGTATTTTAGAAACTGAATTTACTCAACAAGAATTAGATTTTGCCGTGGATTTTTATGAAACTCAAAAACAAAAATGAGGAAATTCTTATTTTAATAAGAAAATGTGGCAAGAAGTTATAACTAAGCACAACTGACATCTTCCACTTACTATTAATGTTGTAGAGGATTGAACTGTACTTAAACCAAATGAACCCGTTATGACTGTAGCTTGACCTGCAGAGTTTGCAGCTGTTTTTGAACCAATATTTTTAAGAATATTTTTTCAATCTGTTGTAGCTACTGATATGCATTTTATTGAACAAATTATATGAGAATGAAGAGTAGTAGAATTTGGTAAAAGAGCTACCGTAAATGAAAAAGCGCATATTGATGCTATGGAGGCACTTTATGTTTGAGGGTGATTAAAATGAATTTCAAATGATACTGCAGCCCTTGTAATACCGCAGACAATAAGCGCTTGAACTACTGCTCATAGATATTTTGCATGTTATCCAACAGAAGATGAAGCCTTTGTGAATGCTATAGAAAAAACCGAAAAAATAGCTCTTCTTGTTGATCTTGTAGATTCTTATAAAGGTATTGATAAAATTATTGCTCTTAAGAAAAAATATAGAAATACTTGAAAAATAATAAATATGAGACTTGATAGTTGAGATTTGGTTGATCAGGCAATTTATGCTTTAAATAAACAAAAAGAGAATGGACTACTTGATCCAAAACTAGATAAAATAGTCGTAGCTGATATTAGTAATGTTGATAAAATTAAAGAAATAGAAGAAAAAGTGAAATTGGCCTGATTTGAGCCGAAAGATTTTATTCTTTATGGACTTGGAGGTTTACTTGTAGCCAGAAATAAATTAAGAGATGCTTTATCTGCTGCCTTCAAACTTACAGATGTAAATGGCGAAGCAACATGAAAATTATCTAACGATAAAGGTAAAGAAGTTATTCCCTGAAAGCTTAATATTGAGTTAAGAGATGGCGAGAGATGTATTGTTCAAGAAGATGAAGAAGTAAATGGAATTAGATTACTTAAAAAAGTTTATGAAAATTGAGAAATGTTTTTTGAGGAAAATGATTTGGATGCTATAGATAAAGCTCGAAGAAAAGTAAAAGAAGAATTTAACTTAATCAATCTACCTACAAGAAATAGTCCAAAAACTGAGAAACTAATTCAAGAAGTAAGATACAGGTTTTTGGGGATCGATAAACAAGAAAAAGCTTACGATTTACCAAAAATTGAAGATAGAGAAATTCCTAATTATAAACAACTTTGATTTAAAATTGTAGAAAATGATAATTATTCTACAAAAGTAATTTTGCCAAATTGATGGCAGATGTTAGAGGTTTGAGAAATAGGAGGGGGTTATATTTTAGATGAGAAATGCAGAAAAAGAATTATTTTTTTTAATCATAATAGAAGTAGAGAAGAAAATTTTGCAAATATTTTAAGAAGATATGAAATTGAGAACATAAAAAACTGAGATGATTGGGTTTGGGTTGTTTGTGATAAAGCTTCTTTTCAAAACAAATATAAAGATGGTATTTTATTTCAGGTAAAAATAGGCCCTCAAAATCAAATCCCAGATGCAAAAGAATACTATAAATGAAGACAAGAGTGCAACGTTTGGCTTAAAGAAAATTTTCCTGAAGCATGGAATCCTTTGGCTTATTGGGATTAGTTATTTTTCTTGAAAATTATGAGATTCTGATTCGTCATTCCCTTCCCGCTTTGCGGGAGGAACCCACAGTAACTAAAAGTTAAAGGTAAAAGATCAAAAAGAGAAGGTAGAGTTTTAATTTCTAATCCGCGAAAAAATTATTTAAATTTTAACCCAAAAGTAATTATGAAAAATATTTTAAAACCACTTAAAGCAGTATATTCATATTATTTGCCAGAAACCAGAGAAATAATTTCAAATATTACTAGGAAATATCCTCATAATATCTTTTTAAAATCTACAACTTCATGACTTGATGATTTTCATTTTTGAATAATAAAAGCTTATAAAGAGTATTTTAAAAATGATGTAATCTGATTTGAAAAATTCAAATATATTTATCCTACAATATGATCTAGCGAATGAATTTTTCATTTACTTTCATATATAGCTACGCATAGACAAAAAATTCCTATTTATGTATTTGAATGAGAATACGAATGATACGCTTGATACGGAAATAATTTAGGATTAAGTTTTGAAAAAATAAATCAAAATATAGATTTTAAAAAGATAAAAAAATGAATTTTCTTTATATCTAATCCTAGTGCTATAAATGGCAATATTATACCAAATAAAATTATTAAAAAAATTAATGACGCATGACATGAAATAGCCTATGATTGAACATATTTTTGAATGACAAAAGTACATAAATTTATATTAAATTATCCAAGTATAAAATGGCTATTTGTATCTTTTAGCAAACCTTTTGGGCTTTATTACTATAGATTGGGACTTTGTTTTTCAACAGAAGAATTAAAAACTCTTGCTCCAAACAAGTGGTTTAAAAACATTTTTTCTCTTATAATAGCCGAAAATATTCTTAAAAAAATCAAAAAGAATTATCTTTATACAAAGTATGAAAAATTTCAGAAGCAGGCAATTTTGTTATTTCAAAAACAATATTTCATTAAACCAAAAAAATCGGATGTATTTTTATTAAGCTATTTAGAAGAAAAAGACATGTCATCTGAATTAAAAGAGAAATTTAAAGAGTATAAAAGATGAAAATATTACAGATTTTGTTTAACAAACTATTTTAGAAAAATAGAAAAACAGTCTTACTAAAATATTAAGGAAAGTCTGAAAAAGTATTTAATATAATTAGACAAAGCCTTAAAATAGTCATTTTAAAATTTAATTCTTAGAAAAAAATTAGTTTTTCAGATGTTCCTTAATTATTTCTTAATTTTAAAAACTATGAACATGACAATACAATCACTTTCAATATTAGTTCCTTGAGGATGTCTAAATAATTGTTATTTTTGTGTTTCAAAAATGGATAACTTCAAAGAAAGATATAACAATCATATAC
>CAZFLS010000007.1:0-18987 GCA_964518815.1 uncultured Candidatus Peribacteria bacterium | reverse complement strand
ATCTGATCTAACAAACATACAAAAATGATTAGACTTATATCAAGTAAAAGCATGATACTATCCAATACCAGATAATGCAGTAAATATTACAGCAAGTTGAGAAACAAATATAATATGATATCAATGATATACATCATGAACTGTATTATCTCTAATAAAACTATCAGACTGATGATGAAAAGATCCTCTAGATAATACATACTATACATATCTAACTAACTCTAATAAAACTAAATATCAATTATTAAACTTTCTAGAAAATCAAAGTAGTATTGCATATAATTCTCATTATTCTGAACTAAATTCAAATAATGTCATCCTCGCGAATGCGGGGATCCATACTATCCGAACAAATGGATTCCCTTTTTCAAGGGAATGACATTTTTTTGTAGATCAAGCTTACGCAGATTTAACTGATTATTCTAAAAGATACATAAATACTACATGAGATCAACTATGAATACTTCTACATTCTTGAACCTTTGTACCTATTCAAGCAAATAACTGAACATGAGTAGATATAGTAAATACAACATGAAGCTATATTGCACAATTTTCAAATAAAGATACTGATGCAATTAAATGAACATGACAGCAATTAGTAGCATTAAAAAATATTCTACAAAAATGACATGTTTCATCTTTAGTTTGATATTGGGATATGGAAACTACGACAACAGATTGAAAACTTGCTGATTTGAGTGGAAATGGAAATCATGGAACAATTAATTGAACACCATTAATGTGAGTTGATTGAGTTATAGGTAAAGCAATATCTTTTGATGAAAATCCTGAGAGTATTATAATTGATGATAAAAATAACATTGCAGGATCTACCAGCCATACTATATCTTGTTGGATTACAACAAGTTCTGTTTATTCTTCAATTATTACAAAACACAGCACATATTATGATATACATGTTAATTCAAAAAAAATTTTAGCAAGAATTGTTCCATATGATAACCCAGCTAAACCAGCATTAAACATTGTTTCATCTGAAAATATAAACGATAATAAATGGCATCATGTTCTACAAACATGGGATTCTGGCAATTTAAAATTATTTGTTGATTGAAAATTTCAAACAAGCTGAGTATCATCAACATCAATTGCTACTAATGTATTACCTATTTATATATGAAGTTACACATGGTGAACTTGTCCAACAAAATGTTCAGCTGCTACTGCTATTATCGATGAAGCTCGTATCTACAATCGTGCTCTTTCTGAATCCGAAATTCAAGCTTTGTATAATGCTACAAAATAAACAAAAATCTATTTTTTTAAATTCTATTTATGGATCCAAAAAGCATTAAATTAAATAATCTAGAACCTTGAGAAGAAATTAAGTTAGTCTTACAAAGACATTGGATTTGTTTAGTATATATTTTTTTATTTTTTATAGTTCTAGTAATAATTACCTGATTTATATATTCTTTTAAAGATTCATTTTCTTTAATATCACCAACTGCATTTAATATTATTTTGATAATATTTATTTCTACTTTTTCTTTATTTATTTATATACAATTTATTGATTATGAACTAAATTTATTTATAATCACAAATAAAAGAATAATTTTTTTAAAAAAATCCACTTTTTTAAACAGACATATTTCTGAATGTTTTTTTGAAAAAGTACAAGAGATAAATGCAAAAACAGTAGGCGTTCTTTCAAATTGATTAAAGTTTTGAATTATTACTATTCATACAGTTAATAAAGAATCAGACTTTGAAATGTTATATTTACCAGATGTATTTGATAGTGCTAGAGCCATATCAAATATAATAAATGAGAATAAAACAAAAATTTAATTTATAATCTATAATTTCTAATTTCCAAAATATGTATGACGTTATAATAATATGAGCTTGAAGCGCATGACTTACAGCAGGAGTGTATTTGAGCAGGTATTGAATTAAAAATTTAATAATATGAGAATTATTATGAGGAACCTTAACAAGTGCTCATAAAGTAGAAAATTTTCCTTGATTTGAAGATACTCCTTGAGCTGTAATAATGGATAAACTTTTAAGTCAAACAAAATCATGTTGATCAGAAATTTTACAAGACACAATTGAGTTAATTCAAAAAAATGGTGATAATTTTTTAATTAAAACTATGTGATGAAAAGAAATTAATTCAAAACTTATTCTTATAGCTATTGGAAATAAATATAAAAAATTAAATATTTCTTGAGAAGAAAAATTTATCTGAAGATGAGTTTCATATTGTGCTACTTGTGATGGAATGTTTTTTAAAAATAAGGAGGTTGTTATTATTTGATGATGAGATGCTGCCCTATCTGAAGCTATTTATTTATCTTCAATATGTTCAAAAATTCACCTAATTCATAGATGAGATCTATTTAAAGCTGCGAAAAGTTGGATAGATCAAGTAGAATCAAAATCAAATATCGAAATTCATAAAAATTCTAATATTAAAGAAATAAAATGAAGTCTTTATGTAGAAGAAGTTGTTTTAAATAATTGAGATATTTTGAAGGTAGATTGAGTTTTTATAGAAATTTGAAATGAACCTGATACTAAAATTTTTAATGAATTTAATTTACAAAAAGACAATGAGGGATATATTGTAGTAGACAAAACACAAAAAACTTCAGTGTCTTGAATTTATGCTGCCTGAGACATTACTACAAACTCAAACAAATTTAAACAATCAGTAGTTGCAGCCGCAGAATGAGCTATTGCAGCTAATAGTATGTATGAATATTTAACCAATAGTTAAAAATTTTATTTCTTTAAATATTTTGAACTATATTCTTTTAAAAATTTATTACTTTTTTAGATTATGCAAAAAATTTTAATTATTGAAGATGATGAATGAATACTAAACTCTTTAAAACTATATCTTACTCAAAGTAATTTTATAGTGGAATTATGTAATAACTGATTGGATGCAATTGATAAGTTCAAAAAAATTAAACCAAATATAATTATTCTTGACATAAATTTACCTGGAAAAAATGGTATCGAAATTTGTAAAGAAATTCGAGAAAAGGATAGTACTCCTATAATTATACTTTCAGCGCGTTGAAAAGAAGAAGATAAAGTAATGGCGTTAGATCTTTGAGCTGATGACTACATATCAAAACCTTTTTCTCCAAGAGAACTTCTTGCTCGCATTAAATCAGTATTAAAACGTTTTATAAATACAGAAGAAAATAATATAAATGAAATTTCTTTCAAAAATATTAACCTAGATATAAAAAATTTCTCAGTTTATCTAAACTGAGAAATTATAAAAACTACAAAAACAGAATTTATGCTTCTTAAATATATGATAGCAAATAAATCTTGAATTATTACAAGAGAAAATTTAATGAAAGATATTATGTGATATGATAATTATTTATATGATAGGACTATAGATACTCATATAAAAAACTTAAGAAGAAAAATATGAAATTCTATTAATATAAAAACAATTAGATGAATAGGATACAAGGTTAGTTAAAAAGTGGCAAGTTTTGAAATTGTTATGGGTTATGTGTTGTGAGTCGGAAATTTCTCTCCAATCTGTCATCCTTACGAAAAGTGAAGATTCCTTTCCATTCTGTCATCCTTGCGAAGCGAGGATCCCTTAACTTAAGGATTAGTATAGTTTTAAAATTAAATAAAAAATTGCTTATATAACTATTGAAAACAAATAAATTTAAAAATTCTAAAGACTAATAACTAAAAACTCATTTATGAAATTCTCGCAGAAATTTTTGATCACAAATTTTTTAATTTTAGTTTTTGTAATATTAGCAAATATAATTGCTCTTAAATATTATTCTGATTCCTATTTTAGCGATTATGTGTCAAGTGTAAGACAAAAAACTCCAAATGTTGATTTTGACTTAATAGCTAATCTTTTAAATAAAAACACCATCGATTCTCAAACATTTGAAGAATACCAAAAAATTACAAAAGATTTAAGGGATATTTCAAATTCTTTGGAAAAATTTTCAAAAAATCCAAAAACTTCAAATATATCTCTTATTGAATCATTACAAAAAATATGACTTCCTTCTTCATCTATAGAGCAAGTTATTGGGACAAATGCATTACAATCATTTTTTTCTAATGCCTTTAATTTTTTCTCATTAGATTTAAAAACTCCAGAATGAGTTTTTGTTTTGAGAACAATAAAATCCATGGCTATTTTTAATCTTATTTTAATAGTTTTAATTTTAATTTTTTCATATATTTGGATTTCTATTACATTTAAACCAATTAAAAAAATAATTTTAAATCTTTCAGATATTATTTATAAAAAAGAATATAAAAATATTTTATATAAAAAAAAGGATGAATTTAAACCGCTTATTGAAGCTATAAACAATTTAAACAAAAGCTTAAGCCTTCAAGAAAAAATAAGATCTGATTTTCTTTCTGATTTAAGCCATGAAATAAAAACTCCAATTACTGCTGTAAAATGCTATCTTGAAGGAATTGAAGACGGCGTAATTAAATTGAATAAAAATAATATAAAACAATTACACGAAGAAATTAATAGGCTTATAGAAATCACAAATCTTATAATGGAATTTGAAAAAGAAGAAAATCAAAATTTTTGAGATCTTATTATTTCAAAAATAAGTCTCGAATGATTAATAAATTTTGTAAAAACGGCATATACTAGTGAATTACAAAAAAACAATCAGAAAATAAATTATGATTCAAAAATAAAAATTAACATTCGTGTAGATAAAAATAAATTTACTCAAGTTATACATAATATTTTTTCAAATTTTTTAAGATATGCTTGAAAAAATACAACACTACAAATTGATGCATTTAATAAATGAAATTATTCATATATAAATTTTTTTGATAATTGAAAATGAGTATCTAAAGAAGAAATTCCATTTTTAAAAGAAAAATTTTATAAAATTGATAAATCTAGAGCAAAAAAATCATCTATAGGTGTTGGCATTGGACTTTCTATAATTGATAGAATCATAAAACTTCATTGAGGGGAGTTTGAAATAGATACGGATATAAAAAAAGGATTCCAGATAAAAATAAAACTAATTAATTAAATATTTTATGCTTTTTCTTTGAAAAAATGCTTAATAATATTTTTCTTTCTAAAATACCTGGATACACTAGTTGGAACTTCTGAATAATTTACATCTCTTGAAATATTTAAGAGTATCGCTACTCATATCATTAAAGATAAAAGAGAGGAACCTCAGTAACTAATAAAAGGTAATGTTACTCAAGTAAGAGGAACTATATTTAAATTTACTCATATATTTATAAATGTTTGTACTAAAATCCAGGTTGTAATTCAAAATGCTGTATATTTTCAAAACAAATCAGAAACATTTAATGCAATATAAAATCATTTATACATAATAAAAAGATATAAACAAATCAAAATAAATACTCAAAAAAATCATAGTTCTTCAGCCATAACGGAAAAAATAAAATCTCATTGAACTTCCGGTAAATATCAAAATTTTTGTATAGATTTTCAAAATCAAAGTCCAAAAAATCATCAGCTTCATATTGCTATAAGTCATTGTTCTGTTTGAAAATTAATCGTTTTATTTTGTATAGCTGTTTTATTTGTGGACAAAAAATTATCAAATCTATCTGAAACATAAGTAAGTACATTTCTTTCGCCACTTGAACCATTAAATTTTCAAATAAAATATATTCAAAATGTAAATATTAAAAATACTAAAAAAAGTATTCAAATATGTTTAATACTTCATCATGCTATAAAATACATTAATACTGAAATTGGCGTAATAATCAATATAGTTCAAAAATCTGGTTGTAAAATTAATAAAAACACTATTAAAAAAAGCAAGAATATGAAAGGAAAAAATCAATTTTTTAAATCTGCAATTTCAAATTTTCTTCTTTTTAAAAAATAAGCTAAATATAAAATAATTGCAAGTTTCAAAAACTCTGCTGGTTGAAGAGAAAATGGCAAAAACGGTAAATTAATCCATCATCTTGCTCAGTTATAAGTAACACCAATAAAAAGTACTATTATCAAAAATAAGACTACTACAAGTAAAATAATTTTTGCATATTTTTCAAAAAACTTATAAGAAGTTTTTATAATAAAAGCAAAAATAATCATTGATATAATAATATGACTAATATTTCTAATTAAATAAAAATAATTATTAGGTTCATTAATTTTTCAGGTATTCATCATTAAAGTTGTTACTTTAAAAGAAGGATACACACTAACAGAACTTATCATTATCATTCAAAAAATAATAAGTCCGAGTACTATAAAAAAAAGAGGATAATCTATATTTTTTAATTTCATATTTTATAATAAAAATGTAACAGATGGTCTAATAATAATTATAATTTTAAATAAAATTTCCAAAAAAATAATAATAACTACTGGAGTAAAATCAATTGGTCAAAATGTTGTAGGAATAATTTTTTTTATATAAAAATATATAGGATAAGTGATTGACTGAATAAAAAATATAGAAATATTAAATCAAAAAATTTTTAACCAAGAAAGAATTACTTCAATAATTACAATCCACTGTAAAAGACTTAAAAATATAATAACTGTAAAACAAATATAATCTATAATCATTTTAAAAAACTAAAAAATAAAAATAGTGCTAGATGACTATTTTATATCCCTATAATAAAAAATAGCAAATTTTTTAAATAAAATCCCTCTTCAGACCAAAAATCTGAGGAGGGATAAATTATTTAAACTTAATTATTTAACAAATCTTTTTCTAAAACCATAAATTCATAAAAAGGAAAGCAATAATGCTGTAATTATGAGTAAATTTTCTTTTGTTCATGTAGCAGGTTTAGTTAATTCTGTTGTAGTAACACCAGACATTGTTGTTGCATCGTTAGCAGCACCGGACATTGTTGTAGGTGCAGCATTAAGAGCATTAGAAGATTCTGCAATTGATTCTGGAACAGTAAATTCTTTTATACCATTTACTCATTCTTTGATATTATTACCCTTTTCATCTTTAACTGATATTGCTGTTAAAATATATATTCATAATTTATCAAAGATAGATGATGTTTTTACTATAACTGTATCTTTAGATGTGGAATCTTTAGTTGCAGATAACACAGGTATATCAGAATTATCACTTGTTTTTGTAATTTTTACCTGTATAGGATCGTCAGATAATACATTATTAAATAATACTGATAATGTTTGATTATCAATCACATCAACTTTTACTACAGATAAAGATGATCAAGTAGAAGTAGAGGTTGTAGCACTTTCTACATCTGTCTTAACAACTAATTCATCAGAACATACATCAGATTCATTACCTTCTTTATCAATGGTAACAATAGCTAAATAATAAGTAGTATTAGCTTCAAGATCTTTAATCTCTGTTCAAGTTTGTGTTACTTGGTCAGATTCATTTTCATATTGAGCATTTGAGTCTTTTGGAGCTTCAGAAACAGAACTTTTTGAATACTTCACAATATAAGCTGCCGCGGAATCAATTTTATCCCATTCTAGTTTGATAGAATTTGAAGTTTTACTTACCAATACAGGTGCAGCAGATAATTTTGATGAAGTAACTTTACTGTCTATAGTAGTACTTGTAGTAGTTCCTGTATTTGCAATTGTACTAGTATTTGTAATAGTACCAGTACTTGTAGCAGCAAATGAAGCTTCTACAATGAGTAATGCTCAAATTATACTGAGTATTTTGTGTAGTTTTTTCATAAAAAATAGTTAAATATTAAAAATATAAAAGAAAAGTTTTGTAATTGTTAATGTATATGTATAATTAACTTACGGTGTAATTATACTCTGTTTTACAAAAAAATGCAAAATTTTTTAATAAAAAAATGTATGAACAAAAAAATATCCGGTTTTACATTGATAGAACTCATCGTTGTAATAGCTATTATATGAATAATATCTCTTACTATAATAAACTTTGATTTTAATAAAAAAACGGAAATAGAAAAAAGAGATAAGTTTATTAATGAAATTTCATCAATCATAAATACTGAAGTTTTAAATTATAGTGTATGAAAATCTGTTGATGTTTGAGCTTGAATGAAAAATCCAGAACAAACCGTAATTAGTGTTAGCCATACTTGATGAAATACATGAAAATTTCTAATTTTATACTCTTCCTGATCTATGTATGAAAAAACCATTTGGGGAGGAGATAGTATTTTTTGGGGAATTGCCAAAAATGAAATGAGTAATACTTGAGTAGTAGCTTGGGGTAACATGCTGTGGGTTGGTGCTGATGTAGCTTGATTGAAATGATATGGAATAGAATATCCTTTCTTCTGAGATATACGATATAATATAAATGAGTTTGGATTTATTACTAATACCTGAACACAATCTTTTACATGAGCTATTAATATCAATATATGAAGAAGGTGAATTTATTTTACCAAAACTACAGACAAATATTTTAACGATCCAGGTGAAGACAATCCTTTGAGAGATTTAGCGGTAATTTATGAATTAGTCGATGCACCAAAATTTTATATTAAAGCCTGATATAATAAAAGTTATAAAACGATCATTTTTGATAAAAGATCTTGAATTTTAAATGTAGAATAATAGATGATATTGAACTTATTAACTACAAAAAGTTTTTGACATTAGAAAAAATAAATATAAAAAGTAATAAGTAATGAACTACAACACTATAAAAACACATTACATATTTCTTTTGACTTTACATTGTATTTGATAACTTTGTACTAATGCATAACTTTATAACTTTACAAATTAATGTCTTATGATTCTTGATTGAAAAAAAATTGCAGAACAAATTTATGATAATTTAAAAAATAAGATATCTAATCTTAAAAATAAACCCTCTCTTGCTGTTATTTTAGTATGAGATAATCCTGCAAGTTTAGTTTACATAAGACAAAAAGAAAAATATGCCTCTTATGTATGAATTAATTTTATTTTGAAAAAATTTAAAAATAATATTAAAGAGAATATTTTAATTAAAGAAATAGAATCCTTAAACAACGATAATAAAATCAGTGGTTTTATAGTTCAATTACCCTTACCAAAACATATAAATACTCAAAAAATCATTGATACAATGGATCCTAAAAAAGATGTAGATGGTTTTACAAAAGAAAATATTTGAAAATTGTTTTTAAATGAAAAATCTGGATTAATTTCATGTACACCAAAATGAATTAAAAAATTATTAGACGCTTATAATATACCTTTAAAATGAAAAAATGTAACAATAATATGAAAAAGTAATATTGTAGGCAAACCTTTATCAATTTTATTTATAAATAATTCAGCTACAGTAACAGTTTGTAATATTTATACAAAAAATTTAAAAGAACATACCTTGAAATCAGATATAATAATTTCTGCTACATGAAAACCTGGTTTGATAACAAAAAATATGATAAAACCTGGAAGTATTATTATTGATGTTGGTTTTAGTTTTGTAAATTGAAAAACGGTATGAGACTGTGATTTTGATAAATTAGAAAAAGAAAATATTATTACACCTGTTCCTTGATGAGTCGGCCCAATGACAGTAGCAATGCTTATGGAAAATACTTATTTAGCAGCAATAAATTATAAAAAAATTAAATAATACTTATTTCAGATATGAAATTTTTATTTTTTAATCTAATTTTTTTGTGAATAAAAAAATACTATCTTTATTTATATCATTATTATTAATTATCTGCGCTTTTTTTGTTGGTTTTATATTTGCAGATAAAAATAATAAATTAAAATTAGAAGAATTAGAAAAAATAAATTATAGAGTTGATTTAAATGTAGGTAAAAATAACCTAGATGTATCCAAGAATAATGAAAAAATTGAAATTTATGTAAACAACAAACCTCTTATTTGAACTTGAATACAAATAAAATAATCCCTCTGCTTACAAGCAGAGGGATTATTTTAAAATCTTATTAAATTAATCAGAATAAATATATCCTTTAATGGAAGAATCATTCATATTAACACGACGAACTGTAACTTCGTTTAATCTTCTATAATTCATATCTTTAACTATTATGTCATCTCACTGAATATCAACAACAATACCTACATGTCAATAGTAAGGATTATATCAGTAGCCCTTAAAGGAAATAATTGCTCATACTGCTGGAGAAGTTCCAGTAGGTACTCATTTAGCTTTTGCATTATTTATCCATTGACCAGCATTTCATCACCAAGTTACATTTTTATTATTTGCAACAAAATATGTACAATTTCACCATGCAAAACGATTTCATTTACCTGTATATTTTATTGCATATCAACTCTTTAATTTAACAGTATTGGTTTTTTTATGAGAAATAGTAGATTTTGTATTTTTATCTTTTGATACTAATTTGTCTTTTGAAACTAACTTATCCTTTGCAATTAAATTTATTTTTGATGCTCAAGGTATAATTAGTTGTTTTCAAATTTTCAACTCTTCAGAAACATCTAATTGATTTTGTTCCAAAATAGCTAATTTATCTACCTTAAACTTTGAAGCTATAGAATCTATAGTATCTAAAGCAACTACATTATATATTACACCTGAAACTGGTGGAATCTTAATAACTTGTCCGGGCTTCAATGTACTATCTGAAGTAAAATTATTCGCCCAAACTATAGAATTTATATTAATATCAAATTTATTGGCAATATAACCCAAAGAATCTCATGATTGAACAGTGTAATATATCAATTGATTTAATCAGGTTGTATCTCTAGAACTATCTAAAACACTCTCCGGTTTAATAAATCAGGAATTTTGAGAAAACAAACCATTTGATTGTTTTGTAGAATTTTGTTCTCACTCATAAGACATGATAATTGTAGATTCATCATAGCTTCATACAGCTATTTCTTTATCTATTCAGATAGCTCAAAATAATGGATATATAGGAAGAATAAGAACAATAATTACAGAAAAAAACTTAAATTTCTTTAGTGTACTAATTATACTTTTTTTCTTCAAGAAAAAATGGTTTCTAGAGTGTCTTTCTAATCGTGCTTGTATATTAATTTTTAGATTCATTAAAATTTTTTAGTAATAAAAACATTTTTAAGATTACCCAAATTACCCTTTATAAAGTAATTCTATAAACTTAAAAACGTAATCTACGCAATACTTAAAACTTCTAATTTAGTCATATTCGGGCGAAATCACTTGGTACGAGCATATCTTTTCTTTGATTTCATTTTAAAAACCCTAACCTTATCTCATTTAAAGTTTTCCAACACTTTTAATTCTACTTTTGAAGTATCAAGCAAAGGTGTTCCTATTTTTGTATTTTCTCAATCCTCATCGGCTATAAGTAATGCCTTTTTATTGATAACAAGTCATATTTCTTCATTCTGATTATCAACCTCTATCACATCTCAAACTTTTACAATATATTGGCTTCAACCAAGCTCTAAAACTGCTAACATAAACACTAAAGTTACAAAGTAAATGTATTATATCTAAATTTAAATTAAATCAATTTATTTTGAGTAATTTTTATCTTTTGACTTAAATAAACACTTTTAATAAAATTGAGTCATTACATTGTATATTTTTTTAAAAAAAGTAAAGTTTTTTTCTAAATACTATCAAAAATAACCCATTTCTTTCGAAAAAGTCCTTTAAAAATTATAAATAATTTTTTATTTAATTTTATTTTTTAAATCTCTCACTCTTAATTTTAATTCATTTAAAATTCAAGCTATATTGTCTTTGTTTGATGTATTAAATTTCTCTGCAATTTTTGCTATATCATTTCTAATTACCATAGTTTCATTTTTTCATATAGTATCTAAACTTTGTTTAGAATTAAGTAAAATATATTTATCCATTACAATAATAAAATTATTTAATGTAATTACATATTTGGTAAATGTTGGTTTATAGGCTTGAATTAAAGCTATATTTGATCAAGTAGATGAAACACTAGTACTTCAAGAACTAGAAACAGTTCAAGAACTTGTAATTCATGAATTTGTTAATACTCAAGTTGATGTTGTTCAAGAACTAGACAAAGTAGATCAAGATTGTGTTATGATAGCTTTTTTATAATTATCTATATTTAACAATATTCATTCTGAGTAATTAATATTACTATCAAATGTTTGGACTTTTATATATTTTAATTTAGCATCAATATTATAGCTTTGATTTATTTCATTTCTTCAATTAGAATCTTCACCTATAATACCATTTAAAGAATCCAAAAAAGTAAATTTTGTTCATTCAAAATCACAATCACCAGGATTAATCCAAGAAAAAGTTATATTATTTTCTTGTAAATTAAGAGATCCTGTAAGATTAAAAACTTCATTTGGTACAAGAGTATCTTGTCTTGGACTTGTTCCATCAACCCATATTCAATTTATTTCATAAGTTTCTGCAACTCAATCTCAATTAATATCAAGTCATAAAAATCTGTGAGATTGACTTCTACTATAAATTATAATACCGAGTCAAGAAATTGTAATACTATCGTCTTTTTTAAAATCTTCCAAAACTTTAAAAGAAAGTGTTCTAAAATCATAGGATAAACTTGCTTGTCAAAGTTTTGATTTAGCTTCTCCACTAAATGAAATTCAAGTTAATGTCTTTATATCAAATCTATAATAATCATACTCTGAAATTATAAGACTTATTCATTTTGCCTTTGTAATTTCATTATCTGTCGTTGCCTTAATAGTAATTTCTGGAGCTTGTTTTCTACCATCATTTACTACATATCTTTGAGAATATGGTATAGTAATTTCTGCAGCAGAAACAATTGATAAATTGAATAATACTCAGACTAAAATAAGTAAAATTTTTGTTTTCATAATTTAAAATTTTAAAAAATAATATAATTTAATTTTTATTTTTTTATTTTTTTAACTCTATTTATCAGATCCATATCTCTTTTTCATCAATTTTTCTCATAAATATAATAAAATTCTTTGGCCTTATCATAATCTTTTAGTTCTACATAATCTTGAATTATTTTTTTATAATAAGGCAAACTATAATTATCAAGCGGAGTATTTATAATAATTAAATAGTTTTCTATTGCCTTTTTATATTCTCATAATTCTTCATAAATACTGGCAAGATTATTAAATACAAGAGAAGATGATGATCAAAATTCTATTTTTACTTGATTAAGAATTTTTATAGCCTCACAATAATTTCATAAATATTGGTTATATCTAGATTTTGCTATAAATAAGTTAAATCTTTCTGAATCTAATAATGATCAAGTATAGTTATTTAATCTATCTATTGTAGATTTTAGTTTATTTTCAAAATCTAGCTTTGTTTCTGCAGAAAGATTTGAATCTTTATTATAACTCATACATTTATAATCCTCATATTTTATATATCAAAAATAGCTTCAGATAAATAAAATCACAGCTAATACTACTATAATAGTTATATTCTTTTTATTTTTTAATTTTATATTCATGCTTTTCATATTAATTCATTGTTAAAATATTAAAATTTATTCCCAAGAATTTTTATACTTAAAAACTGAAAGTATATAAATATAATCTTTTTTTATCTCATAAACTATTTTAAATTTATATGTTGGTTCTGTTATTATTCTATAATTAGAATATATTTCTTTTCAAATTAATGGATAAGTTTTTAGCATACTTGCTATTAATTCAATATTATTAATTACTTGTATTGCATAAAATGGGTTATCTGTAGCAATATAATTTTTAATATCTATCAAATTAAGTTGAAAATTTTTTGAATAAATTATCTTAAACATTAACTGTATATTTAGAAAATAATTCTTTTTTGATAAATTTTTTCATCTGACTTTCTGAAACGGTTCTACCATTTTCTACATCTTCAATTCACTTTTTAATTGATTCTATTTCTTCATAGCTAAATCAAGTTTTTTTAAATTTATCTACATTTATTGTTGTCATATTTATATTTTTAAAAATTAACACTTTAATTATATGTTTTTTCTAAAAATTACAACTTTAAGTCCCAACTTTTGACTCGTAACTCATAACACATAATCCATAACACAATTTTACAAACACAAAAAACCTCCCGATAAATCGGGAGGAAACTTAAAAAATAAAGTTTTTTATTTAACTAAAATCTACAAATTAGTAAGAAAGAGTATTAGCTGTTAAATCTGTAATTTTTAGTAAGTAACCATTAGTGTAGTCTGTAGATTGTGAACCAGTTGTTTCATCTGCAGTTGTAGAATAAGCATGAGAATCTGATGATTTATCAGACCATACTATATTTCTAGTAGTATTTCCAGTATATACACTCTTATTAGCAGCTGTTAATAAACCATGATTAACTGTACTACCTAAAAGGTTAGAAGTATTTGTATTACCATTATTAGCTGTAGCTATATTTGGTTCTGTAGTTTCATCACCATTATTTAAACCAACAGTAAGAGAATCTCAAGAAAGAGCAACACCTGTTACAGTATCAATTTTAAGAGTATAAGTGTTAGTTGAACCAGCACCTATAGATTCTTCTTGAGTAAATAATACTACTATTTGTGTAGCAGGAGTAGCACTTGTTACTGCGTTACCAGCTTGATCTGTAATTGTTGTACTTGTAAGTTTTGTAGAACCTCTATATAAACTTACTGTAGTAAATGCAGCATTACCAGACTTACTAATATTGTATACTAGTCTTGCAAGAGAAACTGCTCATTGAGAAGGAGCTGTAACATTTACTTTAAATACTTCAACATCACTTCCATTTCTAAGTGTAGTAGATACAGATTGTTTAGCAAATGTAGGTTTTGATTTTCTTACAGTCATTGCATTGATATTTGCTTCATTTGTAGGAACAATAGTATTAGTAGTAGAAGAAGAAGCTTGAGCTACATATTCTGTATATAATGAATTGTTATCTTCTGCAATATATAATTTAAGTTTTTTACCAGATAAAGCATTTCATCAAGTAGCCATATCTGTAGCATCTACATATATTTCTAGATAACCATCACCATCTTTTGGTACTACAAAATTCATACCAGAAACTGTAGCTTTTCAAGCTGACATAGATTGTACCTTAGTTTCTGTAGCAGAGCCAGAACCAGTAGTATACTTAAGTTTTATATTTGTAATAGCTGTGGTATCTTGAGCATCAGATACTATTGGAGTATCTGCAGTAGCAAGACCAGTAGTATTATTTAGAATAGTTAATTTAGTAACTTTTATATCTTCTTTTGTTGCATGGAATCTAAATTTATTAACTAATACATCAGAAGCGCCAGCTATAATAACACCAGCATCTGGTTGACCTTCAACAGTAGCAGTAAGAGTACCAGCAGCACCCATAGCCATAGTAACAGAAGTATTTGCTACATCTGAATTTGTAACACTGTTACCGTCTTTATCTTGAGCAGTAATTGAACTAGCAGCAAGAGAAGCTCTAATATAACCAGTTGGAGTATATGTATTTGTAAGATCAGCTTTAAGAGTTAATGTTTTAGTAGAAGCTTTTGTAATAGTATAACTCATATTTGAGAATTCTGCAGTAGAACTAGCATCTGTACCTTCTGTACCAGAAGTAGAGATAGATACTGGACCAGCAACTAGAGTAGAACCTTCATATAAATATACTTGTTTTAAGTATGCAGTAGAATATTTAGATGTACCACCAGCAAACGCAACTCCAGATCATGGATTTGCAGTATTAGCATCTAATTTAACTACAAGATTTGTAACTTTAATATCACCTGCTTCACCTGCTTGTAAAGAAAAAGCAGAAATATTAGCAAGAGATTGTCCTTTTACATAAGTAGTAGATACTGGAGTAGAAGCTAGATTAGCAGCAATACTGTTTGTATTAATTGTCATAGCTTTACCTGTAACGGCACCTCATACTATATCTGATGCAATAGTTAAATAACTATTTGAATCTATATCTTTAATATCAGCTGTAGTAACTTGAGCATTAGTAAGATCTAAACTAGCTTGAACTGTAGCTGAAGAAGTAGATTTTGTATCAACATCTACATAAAGACTTATATTTGTAGTAGTACCAGCATTAAGACTGAATGATTCAGTAATATCTTTACCAGGTCCTCCTGCAGTATTGTTGTATAAGTAATAGTCTGAATTATTTGAATATAAAGTAGAACCTTTACCATCAATTAATTTAAGATTTTTAACATAAACTACTGGATAAATAGGAGTAGCACCATCAGTAACAGAAATAGCAGAAGAAACTGCTTTTACGCTTGTTGCTGTTTCAGCATATATAATACCTAATCAAGCACCAACCATATAATATTGACCAGCAGTTAAAGCAGGTCATGTAATAGTAGTAGCAGTTGTAGCTATTGAAGTTAAACCACCACCGTTTGTTACGTTACCTTTTGTAGTAGTACTAGCTGGAGTAAGAGTAATTTTATATTTCTTTACTTCAATATTTCTTTGAGTGTTTACGGCAACTTCAAGTAATTTAGCTTGAGTAGAGTTTGCAGCAATAGAAGCAGCAACTGGGCTGTTATCTGTAACTGTAACTTTACCTGCTAAAATAGAAGTAGCAGTAACGTTTGTAGAATCGAAATTTGAATTTGTAACAGAAGCACCAACATTAAATTGTTCATCAATAACATTTAGATCTGTAGTTTGATCTAAGTAAAATTTAATATTATCTGTTGGTTTACCACCTGTAATATCAGCATAAACATCAAATGCTTTATTTTGATTTTTTGTGATAGAAAAACCTGTAGCTGTTTCAAAAGAAACTAGATCTTTTTCAATTGAAGAAGCAGTAGCAACTGTAACGTCATTTTGTTTTAAAACAAAATTAGACATATTAGCAGAAGACATAGTACCTCCATTGTATAGAGCTACACTTCTTAAACTTACATTATTGTTTCAAGCACTAATTTTAAAACTAGATACTTTTGCATTTTTTTGACCTAAAGTAGGTTTTGAAATAGTACCTGTTTTTTCGATAGTAACTGTAGAAACTGAAGTAGAACTTAATGTAAATGTACTACCAATAATTGGAAATGAACCATTTACAGCTCAACCAGCAGCAACATCACTTTTAGATGCTACTGTAAAATAATGTTGTTCTGAACCAGCAACATTAGCAGAAGCTATATCTCATTTTAAAGTAAGAGTTACAGTAGTACCTGCTTTAATAACTAAACCAAGTCCTGATATAGTTGCTTTATTGTTATCAGAAGAAATAGTTTTACCTGATTTTAATCTTGTAGAACCATTAAATAAATATACATAAGACCAATCATTATAATCACCAACTCATTGTCTAGTAAAAGAAATAGAATCAACTGAAGCATCTTGTGTACCAGCAGTTAAATCAATTTTTAATAATGGAACTGCATTAGCTCATTTTGGAAGAGTTTGACCAGCTGGAGTAGCAGCAGATAAACCTACTTGAAGATCACCTGTAGCAACTACAGTAGTATCACTAGTAGAACCAGTAGAAGTACTAGTAGAACCAGTAGAAGTAGAACCAGTAGAAGTATCATCACCAAATAAGTCATCTAAATCAAGTTCATCGTCAGCTTTAACTATTTCTAGTCAAGCAGCATTAGTAGCCATTACAAATAATTCACCTCTTGAAACTAAATCATTAGGTCTAAAAGTTTTATTAGCACTAATAATTTTTTTATCTAGAGCAGTATTTGCAACATTTGCTTGCCATCCTGTAGTATCAGAAAAAGCAGGAGTAGTAGCAGTTTGAATTTCAATTCATTGTCATTTTAGGATCATAGCAAGAGCTTCAGCTCTTGTAGTATTATCCATAGGTCTAAATGTAGCATTTTTAGCAATTAAACCTTTTTCTAGTGCTGTTTCAACTACTTTACAAATCCAAGAATTTGGTTTTGTAGAAGAAATATCACTAAATACACCTTTACAGGTATAATTATCTGCATATGTAGCTTTATTTAAAGACATCATAATTGCAGCAACTTCTTGTCTTAGCGCATTATCAGCTAATCTATAACCAGCTTCAGAAGATTGAGTAGTTATAATTTTAGCAGTAGCTAAGGCTTCCGCATAAGGTAGAAATCCACTAGCAGCAGCAACGAAAGAAGGAGCAACAGCTGTGAAAGCAAGAGCGACTACACTTACAGCAGAAGTAACTTTTTTTAAAAGAATACTCATAGAAAACTATAAGTTAAAAAATAAAATAAATTATTGTACTAAATACAATACATTATAATTTTGCCAATTCAAATGATTTAATGTATTAGTACATTTTAGTTATAAGTTTTAAATCTTTATAAAATAACAAATTGATTCTTAAGAAATCTAGATTTCAAAAACCAAATATTATAGTTTAAAGAAAAAAACTAAAACCAAAAAAGAAAATCAAAACATATTTTTTGAAAATATGTTTTGTGGCCCAAGATAAATCTTGGAGGTCAAAGCTTTAACCTTCCGTTATTTGGACATAACGAGAGGAAAACTAGTTTTTAGCAGTTTAATTTTTAGAAACTAAAAATTAATTTTCCTCCCGCTATAATAAAATATTACAAATAACTCTAATGAGAAGGTAATATTAAAAAATAAATTATTCAATAAAATTCATTAACACATCACAAAAAAACTAAAAATTTAAAAAATGTTAACGAACACAAAGACTGAAATGTCTTTCAGTGAGTCCCAATTATATTTAAATACTATAAAAGTCAACAATTTTTAATCTTCTTCACATTTTCTTCACAAATAGATTTTAAAATTGATAAAAAAGTCTATTTTAAGGCAAAATAATTTTAGTTTATGACCTTTGATTTTTAGAATTAGAAATTTTCTTAAATCTTTTTTTACTTTTGACTTTATACTAAAAAACTCCGTCTTTTTCGGAGTTTTTTGAATAGAGATTAGAAAAATCAAAATTTAAATCTAATTTAATTGGATTATTTTCTGTTAATACTAAAAATTTCTTTCATTATTTTTTGTAAATCTTTTTCGTAATTTGTGGGAAAAATTCAAATTTTTATTGGTTCAAATTTTTTAATATCCTTAATCGATTTATCCG